>DASZQQ010000210.1:0-1814 GCA_035549595.1 Caulobacteraceae bacterium | reverse complement strand
GGTCTGAGGCGGCGCTTCAGCCGGCTGCGGCGCGGGCGGCGGCTCGGTGCGCGGAGGGCCGCCGGCCGCCCGCTGCTGCAGGGGCGAAGGCTGGAAGACGGTCCTGTTGGGTCCGGGCTTGTCCGACATCAGCGGGCCCTCTTCACCCACCACAGCTCGAGCTTCAGCTCCGGCCAGTCGCCGGCGACGTGGATGCCGAGCGCGGGGGCCTTGGGCAGGTCGCGCCAGTCGGGCGAGGAGCGGTCGAGCTCGAAATAGACGTAGCCCGGCAGCACGCGGATCTGCGGCGGCGGCGTCGGCGTCGGCGAGATGCGCACGCCGGCCTGCAGGGCCGAGTTGACGATGTCGCGCATGCGCGTGACCGAGCCGACCTTCACCAGGGAGGCGAAGCGCGTGACCAGGGCCTCGGGCGGCACGCGCGCGCTGGCGGCGAGGTAGAGGTTCGAGGTCAGGAACACCGCGTGGTCGTCGATCCGGGCCGTGTAGGCGCCGGGGCCGACGTTCTCCAGCGCCATCTGGCCGGACGAGCGGTCGTAGACGGCCGAAAGCTCGGTCGCCAGCAGGTCGACCACCGGCTCGAAGCAGGCCTGCAGGTTCAGGTGGTCGTAGGGCAGGAAGCGCGGTGGGCGTCGGTCCGGCGATGTCAGGGTGGCCAGCTCGCCGGCCATGCTGACGAAGGTCTCGTAGAGCCGTTCGGGATGCAGGTTCGGCAGCGCCCGCAGGTGCGCCAGCACCGGCGTCCAGCGGTTCAGGGCCTGCAGCAGCAGGAACGAGGCGAAGGTCTCCGAGCCGCCCTCGACCGCCTCGACCGCGCGCAGGGCCAGCTCGTCGACGCGCTGGTCGGCGCGGCCGATGATGTCGGTGATGAAGCCGTCGAGCCGCGCGGAGCCGCGCGAGTCCAGCATCGGCGGGATGAAGCGGCCGTCGAAGGCGATCTTGCCGTTCTGCACCTCGACGATCTTCGCCAGCGGCAGGGTCACGCGGCCGTCGACGTCCTCGCGCGTCAGGCCGAAGCGCACGTTCGGCCGCGCCAGCTCCAGCCGCTCGGCCTGGCGGCCCTCGGCGGCGGCGTCATAGACGTCCTCCTCGTCGACGAGGTGGCGGGCCGACGCCTGAGGCGTGCTGCGCGGCTGAAACTCCACGGCCCCGGGACGCTCGGCCGGCAGGGTCAGGCAAACGACCGCGTCGCGCGTCTCCACCGGTACGTCGATCGGGTCCGGCGGCTCCTGGCCGGCGGGGATGGTGACGGGCGTGCCGTCGGGCAGCACCGCGGTCAGGCGTTCGATGGCGAACTTGCCGAGCTGGGCGGCGGCCTCGTTGAGCTTCAGCTCGACGATCCCCCACGGATGCGGCGCCATCGGCGAGGTGCGCGCGCGCAGGAGCGCTTCGAAATACCGGTCCTGCTGCTGGAAGTGGTGGGGACGCAAGAAGAGACCTTCTCGCCAAGCCACCCGGCTAGCGCCGGTCATGCACGACTCCCCGATACCCTCTGCGTCCGGCGGACATCTAAGCATAGGGCTCCGCGTGGCTGAACCCTGTTATGCTTGGCCGATCGCGTGCAGAGTTGCGGCCATGGCGAGCGAAGAGGACAAGACGCCGGGCGAACCGTCCTTCGACCCGCGCACCTGGCTGAAGCCCGAACCCTCGGACGGACCGGGCGCGTCGGGCCCGCGGGAGCGCAGCGCGCCGCCGGATGATCCGGCCGCACCGACCGCCGCGAAGGCGACCTCCTTCGACCCCAAGACCTGGCTGAAGGCCGAGCCGGCCGCGCCTCGATCGGTCCCGCCGCCGCCAGCCCCGCCGCCGCCGTCGCG
>DASZQQ010000209.1:0-8309 GCA_035549595.1 Caulobacteraceae bacterium | reverse complement strand
CACAAGGATCGGCGGCAGAGGCTCGCGCGTCATCGACGCGCGCTCGCCAAGGCGCCGACGAGGGACGGCGCGGGGCCCGGCGGGAGGCCAATATGACGCACCCTCGCCGCGCAGGCAGGCAGCACGCTCGCGGCGACCGCGAGCTCCTTCAGGGCCGCCCGGCGCGCGGGCTGTCGACCCGGGCGACGACGATCCGCCCCGTGCGCGCCTCGGTCACCGTCTCGTGGTGCGAGCTGGACGCCGTCAGCATGAACAGCGTGCGGCCGTCGTCGCCGCCGAGCATGCAGGCGTAGCAGTTGGCGCCCGTGTCGATCACCTCCAGCACCTGGCCGCCCTCGCCGACCCGGACGCACTCGGGGCCCAGGGCGTTGGCGATCCAGACGGCGCCGTCGGCGTCGAGGGCGATGCCGTCGGGCACGCGCGGCGCGGTCGACGCCCAGACGCGCCGGTTCGAGAGCCGCCCGTCCGTGCCGATGTCGAAGGCGGTGAGACAGGCCGCCAGGGTCTCGGCGATGATCAGGGTGCGCCCGTCCGGCGTGATCACCGGCCCGTTCGGGAAGTGCAGGTCCTCGGCCGCCACGGAGGCCGTCCCGTCGGGAGCCACGTAGGCGAGCTTCGCCGTCTGGTGGTTCGCGAGCACGCCCTCGGCCCCGCGTTCGGAGAGCCCGGCGTCCAGGTCGAAGCCGAAGTTGCCGACGTAGGCGCCGCCGCGCGCGTCCACGACCATGTCGTTGCAGTGGAAGGTGGCGATGGCGCCGAGGTCGGCGTGCACGCGGATCTGGCCGTCCGGCGTGCGCCGCAGGAGCTGGCGCCGGGTCATCGAGACCACCAGCAGGCTGCCGTCGGGCATCCAGCCGAGGCCCGAGGGCTGGTCGTCGATCTCGAACTCGGTGCGCACGTCGCCGGCCGTCGAGACCGACTTCACCGCGTGGTCGTAGAAGTCGCTGAACCACAGCCGGCCGTCATGCCAGCGGGGCCCCTCGCCGAAATAGAGACCGCTCGCCAGGACGCGGGTGTCGCGGGCCATGCTCGTTTCCTCCTGTCGGCCAGCCATCGACGCGGCCGTTCGGCGCGCACCGTCGTCGCTGGCGGCGCCGGGCGTCAAGCCTCGCGCTTCGCAGCCTCAGGCGTTGTAGCCGCCGTCGACGTTCAGGCTGGCGCCGGTGATGAAGGCCGCCTCGTCCGAGGCGAGGAAGGCGACCAGGGCGGCCACGTCGCGGACGTCGCCGAAGCGGCCGAGCGCGGTCTGGGCCCGGCCGGCGTCGGCCCAGGGGCCGTCGGCGGGGTTCATGTCGGTGTCGACAGGGCCCGGCTGGACGACGTTGACGGTGATGCCGCGCGGGCCGAGGTCCCGCGCCGCGCCGCGGGTGAGGCCCGTGACCGCCGCCTTGGTGGCCGCATAGATGGCCCCGCCCTGGAACGGGATGCGGTCGCCGTTGACGCTGCCGATGGTGACGATGCGCCCGCCCGCCTCCATCAGCTTCGCCGCCGCCTGCATGGCCACGAACACCGCGCGCAGGTTCACCGCGACACAGGCGTCGAAGTCCTCGAGGCGCACCTGGTCGATGGTGGCGGCGACGCCCATGCCGGCGTTGTTGACCAGGATGTCGAGCCGGCCGAAACGCTCGGCGGTCTGCTCGACCGCGCGCCGCACCGCCTCGGCGTCGGCAGCGTCCGCCGCCAGGGCCAGCGCCCGGCCACCCGCCGCCTCGATCTCCGCCGCCAGGGCCGCCGCGCGATCGGCCGAGGCGGCGTAGGTCAGGGCGACCGACGCGCCGTCGGCGGCCAGGCGCCGGACGATGCCCGCGCCGATCCCCCTCGCCCCGCCCGTGACCAGGGCGACCTTGCCGTCGAGAGCCTTCGCCATACGCAACTCCACCAGGACCGTCCGCGTGGTTCAGGCGGTTCGCGGACGAATTCAAGCGCGAACGACAGAGCCGCAACGGTCCAGCAATCCGCGCGACATGAGCGGGGCGCAGGGTGATCGGACCACAGCCCTACCTTACCGGGCCTCGGCGAAGCATCCCCCCTGTCCTCGTCGAACAGCCCGCACGGCCCGGCCGCAGCGGCCGGGCCGTCTTCTTTTCCCCCCTCAGCTGTCCGAGAAGCCGAACGGCGCGCTGGTGCGGCGGATGTCGTCGGGCAGGATCTGGCGGCCGATCGGCGGGGCCGAACGGGCGACGCACTCGGTGCGGTGGCAGAGCCTGCAGGTGACGCCGATCGGGGTCGCCGTCTCGGGCCCCGCGTGGCCCTGCGCATAGGTCAGGCGCTCGGCGTGCTCGGCTGCGCAGCCCAGGGCGATGGCCCGCTCCACGCGCGGACGGCCATGTCCGCCGCCGCCGGCGGTGACCGTGCGGGCGATCGAGAAGAAGCGCTGGCCGTCGGGCAGCTCCAGCCACTGGGTGACGATGCGGCGCGGCGTGCGGAAGGCCTGATGCACGCTCCAGAGGGGACAGCCGCCGCCGTGGCGGGCGAAGGGGAAGCCGGCGCCGTCGAGGCGCTTGGAGACGTTGCCGGCCTCGTCGACGCGGATGAAGAAGAACGGCACCCGCTCCTCGCCCGGCTTCTGCAGGGTGGTGAGGCGATGGGCGGTCTGCTCGAAGCTGGCCCCGAACTGGCGGCCCAGCGCCTCGACGTCGTAGCGCTTGGCCTCCGCGGCGCGGGCGAAGGCGGAATAGGGCATCATCACCGCCGCGGCCGCGTAGCCGGCGAGGGCCCGCCGCGTCAGCCGCTCGCCGTTCTCGCTGGCGAAGGCGCCGTCCTTCAGCGCTGCGTCGATCTCGGCCCCGAGCTCGAGGTAGGCGAGCTGGGTCGCCAGCTGGAAGCTCTGGCTGGCGTGGTCGAGCTCGTCGTCGAGCAGCACCTCGCGCCGGTGCCAGTCGAGCCTTCGCGTCGAACCGACCATGTAGTCGCTGGGCACGCGCCGGACCCGCAGGGAATGGCGCGCCTTGAAGTAGCCGGCCAGGCTGTCGGCCTCGGCCGCGCGCTGGGCGAGCCGCTCGGCCGCGCCGTCGAGGGCCGGGAAGCAGTTGCGCCGGGCGGCCAGGAAACGACGGGACTCGGCGACCGGGTCCGAGGCGTCGGACTCCTCGCCCGAGCCCTCGGCGCCGCGGTCGGCCAGGGCCAGCTGCTCCTGCTGCCAGGCCGTGTAGAGGCGCAGGAAGGCCTCGGTCACGCCCGGGAAGTTGGCGCCGAGGTCGCTGGTCTCGAGCGAGGGCAGGTCGATGTCGGAGAAGAGGGGATCCTTCAGCGCCGCCTGCAGCCGCGCCACCTCGTCGGCCGCGCCCTCGCCGCTCAGCGTCGAAAGGTCCAGCGAATAGGTCTGGGCGAGCTTCAGCAGCAGGTCCGCCGTCAGCGGCCGATGGTTGCGCTCCAGCAGGGCGACGTAGGACGGCGAGATGTCGAGGTCGGCGGCCATGTCGGCCTGGGTCAGGCCGCGGTCGCGGCGCAGGCGCCGAAGTGAGGGGCCGACGTACAATCGGCGGGGGGCTGGCATGGTCGTAAGGCCCTGGAAACGTAACACCTTACAACATTACAAAGAATTCTTGTAAAGTCTTACGGCTGCACGCCGCAGCGACTCCACGCCGCGCGCGGGGGGCTCTAAGGCCGTCGTCACATTCCCCGCTTTCTCGAGGACGAGACGATCATGGCCTACCAGGACCACATCATCGAGCTGGAACAGCTCATCAAGCTCAAGGGCGGCGCCTGGGACGGCATCAGCGCCGAGTCCGCGGCCCGCATGCGGCTGATGAACCGGTTCAAGACCGGCCTGGAGATCGCCCGCTACACCGCCGACATCATGCGCAAGGACATGGCGGCCTACGACGCCGATCCGGCCAACTACACCCAGTCCCTGGGCTGCTGGCACGGCTTCATCGGCCAGCAGAAGCTGATCTCGATCAAGAAGCACTTCGGCAAGACCGACCGGAAGTACCTCTACCTGTCGGGCTGGATGATCGCGGCCCTGCGCTCGGAATTCGGTCCGCTGCCGGACCAGTCGATGCACGAGAAGACCTCGGTGCCGGCCCTGATCGAAGAGCTGTACACCTTCCTGCGCCAGGCCGACGCGCGTGAGCTGAACCTGCTGTTCCGCGACCTCGACGCCGCCCGCGCGGCCGGCGACAAGGCCAAGGCCCAGGAGATCATCGACGCCATCGACAACCACCAGACCCACGTCGTGCCGATCATCGCCGACATCGACGCGGGCTTCGGCAACGCCGAGGCGACCTACCTGCTGGCCAAGAAGATGATCGAGGCCGGCGCCTGCGCCATCCAGATCGAGAACCAGGTCTCCGACGAGAAGCAGTGCGGCCACCAGGACGGCAAGGTCACCGTCCCGCACGAGGACTTCCTGGCGAAGGTCCGCGCGGTCCGCTACGCCTTCCTCGAGCTGGGCGTCGACAACGGCGTCATCGTCACCCGCACCGACTCCCTGGGCGCGGGCCTGACCAAGCAGATCGCCGTCAGCCACCAGCCGGGCGACCTGGGCGACCAGTACAACGCCTTCCTCGACTGCGAGGAAATCTCGCCGGCCGACCTGAAGAACGGCGACGTCATCCTGAACCGCAACGGCAAGCTGCTGCGTCCCAAGCGCCTGCCCTCGAACCTGTTCCAGTTCCGCCCGGGCACGGGCGAGGACCGCTGCGTCCTCGACTCGATCACCTCGCTGCAGAACGGCGCCGACCTGCTGTGGATCGAGACCGAGAAGCCGCACATCGAGCAGATCGCCGGCATGATGGACCGCATCCGCGCCGTCGTTCCGTCGGCCAAGCTGGTCTATAACAACTCGCCGTCGTTCAACTGGACGCTCAACTTCCGCCAGCAGGTGTACGACGCCTGGAAGGCGGCCGGTAAGGACGTCTCGGCCTACGACCGCGCCAAGCTGATGAGCGTCGACTACGACACCACCCCGCTGGCGATCGAGGCCGACGAGAAGATCCGCACCTTCCAGGCCGATGCGGCCAAGCGGGCGGGCATCTTCCACCACCTGATCACCCTGCCGACCTACCACACGGCCGCGCTCAGCACCGACAACCTGGCCAAGGAGTACTTCGGCGCCCAGGGCATGCTGGGCTACGTGCTGAAGGTCCAGCGCGAGGAGATCCGCCAGGGCATCGCCTGCGTGAAGCACCAGAACATGTCGGGCTCCGACATCGGCGACGACCACAAGGAGTACTTCGCCGGCGAAGCGGCCCTGAAGGCCGGCGGCGCGCACAACACGATGAACCAGTTCGCCTGATCGCGGCTGTCCGTCGTAGACTTCGGGCGG
This sequence comes from Caulobacteraceae bacterium, assembly GCA_035549595.1. Taxonomy (GTDB): domain Bacteria; phylum Pseudomonadota; class Alphaproteobacteria; order Caulobacterales; family Caulobacteraceae; genus Acaudatibacter. The sequence goes on along the minus strand of DASZQQ010000209.1, from coordinate 3,040 downwards.
CCCGGGGCTGATCAGCCTCGGGCCGTTCCACTTGAGACCCCCTGCGCCGTCCCGGCGCATGTTTGGCGTCCGCCCGGACGCCGCCCTCTTCAGTTCGACAGGGCCAAAGTCATGAACCCGAGCAGCACCCTTTCCGTCGACCCCACCCTGCAGGCCTTCGTCGAGCAGGAGCTGCTTCCGGGGACCGGGATCGCCCCGGCCGCCTTCTGGTCGGCCCTGGAGGGCGTGCTGGCGGACTTTACGCCCCGCAACGCGGCCCTGCTGAAGCGCCGCGACGAACTGCAGGATCAGATCGACGCCTGGTGGCGCGCGCGCCGCGGCAAGCCGCTGGACGTGGCCGAGGAAACCGCCTTCCTGCGCGAGATCGGCTACCTCGAGCCCGAGCCGGCGCCGTTCGAGATCGCCACCCAGAACGTCGACCCCGAGATCGCCCGCCTCGCCGGCCCGCAGCTGGTGGTGCCGGTGTCGAACGCCCGCTACGCCCTGAACGCGGCCAACGCGCGCTGGGGCAGCCTGTACGACGCCCTCTACGGCACCGACGCCCTGGAGCCGCCGACCGGGGGCAAGGGCTACGATCCGGTGCGAGGGGCCAAGGTGATCGCCTTCGCCCGCAGGCTGCTGGACGAGGTCGCGCCGCTGGCGGCGGGCTCGCACGCCGACGCGGCCGGCTATGCGGTGGCGAACGGCGCCCTGGCCGTGGTTCTCACCGACGGCCGCACGACCGGCCTTGCCGATCCCGTCCGGTTCGTGGGCTTCCGCGGCGAGGCGGCCGCGCCTTCGGGCGTGCTCCTGAAGCACAACGGCCTGCACCTGGAGATCCAGGTCGACCGCACGCACAACGTCGGCAAGGACGACGCCGCCGGCGTCGCCGACGTACTGGTCGAGGCCGCGCTGACCACCATCCAGGACTGCGAGGACTCCGTCGCCGCCGTCGACGCCGAGGACAAGACCGAGGTCTACCGCAACTGGCTGGGCCTGATGAAAGGCGACCTCGCGGCCAGCTTCGCCAAGGGCGGCCGCACCGAGGTCCGCCGCCTGGAGGACGACCGTCGCTACACCGCCGCGGCCGGGGGTGAGCTGGTGCTGCCCGGCCGCAGCCTGATGCTGGTGCGCAACGTCGGCCACCACATGCTGACCGATGTCGTACGCCTGGCCGGCCAGCCGGTGTTCGAGACCGTGGTCGACGCCCTGATCACCGTCACCGCGGCGCTGCACGACCTGCACGGCGCGCGCCGCAACTCCAAGGCCGGCTCGGTCTACGTGGTGAAGCCGAAGATGCACGGGCCCGACGAGGTCGCCCTGGCGGTGCGCCTGTTCAACCTCGTCGAGGACGCGCTGGAGATCCCGCGCAACACCGTCAAGCTCGGCATCATGGACGAGGAGCGGCGCACCAGCGCCAACCTCGCCGCCTGCATCCACGCCGCGCGCGAGCGGATCGTGTTCATCAACACCGGCTTCCTCGACCGCACCGGCGACGAGATCCACACGGCCATGGAGGCCGGGCCGATGGTGCGCAAGGAGAGCATGCGGGCCGAGCCGTGGCTGGCGTCCTACGAGAAGCGCAACGTCGAGATCGGCCTGGCCGCCGGCTTCCCCGGCCGCGCCCAGATCGGCAAGGGCATGTGGGCCGCGCCCGACCAGATGAACGCCATGCTCGCGGCCAAGGTCGGCCACCCCAAGGCCGGGGCCAACACCGCCTGGGTGCCCTCGCCCACCGCCGCGGCGCTGCACGCCCTGCACTACCACCAGGTCGACGTGCCGGCGCTGCAGGCTTCGATGGCCGCCGCCCGCTCCGCCACCGGCACCGACGAGCTGCTGACGCCGCCCCTGGCGCGCTCCAACTGGAACGCCGAGGAGGTGCAGCAGGAGCTCGACAACAACGCCCAGGGCATCCTCGGCTACGTGGTGCGCTGGATCGACCAGGGCGTCGGCTGCTCGAAAGTGCCCGACATCCACGGCGTCGGCCTGATGGAGGATCGCGCCACGCTGCGCATCTCCAGCCAGCACATCGCCAACTGGCTGCACCACGGGGTCTGCACCGAGGCCCAGGTGCGCGAGACCATGGCGCGCATGGCCAAGGTGGTCGACGCCCAGAACGCCGACGACGCGGCCTACCGCCCGATGGCCCCCGACCCGGCCGCCAGCGTCGCCTTCCAGGCCGCGCTCGACCTGGTGTTCGAGGGCCGCGTGCAGCCCAACGGCTACACCGAGCACATCCTCACCCGCCGCCGCCGCGAGCGGAAGGCGCTGGACGCCCGGGTGGCGGAGCCCGCCGTCTGACGCTCAGAACGCCCAGGTCGCCGCCGCGATCAGGGCGTCGCGCCGCCGCCCCGCGTCCGGCCGGTAGCCGCGGCCGGGCCCCAGGTGCGACCAGGCGAGCTGGAACTCCAGCGGCCCGCGCCGCACCGCCGCGCCGGCTCTGAGGTCGTAGCGGGCGTCGAGGCCGCCTGCGCCATAGGCCGGCGTCGACCCGAGCGGCGCGATGAGGCCGGCGTGGCCGAACAGACGCACGCGCCGTCCGACGAGCCGCGCGCCGTCCAGCGAGACGTACAGCGTGCGCACGCCCGTCCGCAGGTAGTCGGGCGAGTAGAAGACGTGGGCGCTGACGTCCCGCGCCGAGAGCCCGGCGTAGGCCTCGCTGTAGACGATCCGGCCGCCCGGGGCGCCGTAGGTCTCGAAGTCCGCATGGGTGACGCCGAGATCGAGGCTGGCGCCCGATTTCAGGCGCGTCGAATAGCCGGCGTAGGCCTGGTAGCCGAGCGCCTGGACGCCGTCGTGGCGCGTGTCGGCCGCCAGGCCCATGACCGAGGCGTAGAGTCCCGAGCGGTGGTCGTAGGAGGCGGTGAGCCCGAGGCTGGGCCGTCCGTCCGAAAAGGAGACGCCGCGGTAGCGCCAGTCCGACGCCAGCGTCGCCGACAGCGCCAGCTCGGCTCGCGCCGCGGCCGGCGGCAAGGTCAGCAGCAGGACCGCGGCGACGCGCAGCTCTAGCCCGTGTTTCGCCGGCACCGCTGGAGCCTCGCCGTCATCCCTGTCCCGTCCG
>DASZQQ010000208.1:0-12748 GCA_035549595.1 Caulobacteraceae bacterium | reverse complement strand
CAGGCGAGGGCGTCGGCGACGAGCGCCGCGGCGCGGGCCAGGGCGGCCGGGACGCGCAGGAGCGGGGCGGGGGCCAGGCCCAACCAGCCGCGCAGGGCCTTCAGGATCTCGGCCAGCGTGGTGGGCTCGGCGGCGACGAGGTCGATGGCGAGGCGGCTCGGCGCCTCAGGGCCGATCGCGGCGGCGACGGCGGCGGCGACGTCGCGCCCGGCGACGACCTGGACGACGGCGTCGGCGTGGAGGACCGGGATCGCGAACGGGAAGGCGGCCAGGGCGCGCAGCAGGGCGCTGCCGCCGAAGGCCTGGGGCGCCAGCACGAGGCCTGGGCGAAGGACGATCCAGTCGAGGTCGGTGGCGGCGAGCGCCGCCTCGCCCTCGCGCTTGGTGGCGCCGAAGGGGCCGGGGCTGGCGGCGACCCCGGCCGCGGAAATGTGGACCAGGCGGCGCACGCCCGCGGCGCGGCAGGCGGCGGCCAGGGTCTTCAGGCCCTCGGCGTGGACCTTGGCGAGGCGATCTCCCGGCCCCTCCTGCAGGGCGCCGGCGCAGTTGACCACGGCGTCGACGCCGGCCAGCGCCGGCGTCCAGTCCTCAGGCCCCGCGCTGGCCAGGTCGATGCGGAACCAGTCCACGGCAGGGAACCGTCGGCGGGCCTGGCGCACGTCGCGGCCGGCCGCGGCCAGGGCATGGCCGTCGGCGGCGAGCCGCGCGAGCACGCCGGCGCCGATCAGGCCATAGCCGCCGACCACCAAGACCCGCATCGCACTCCCCCTCGCCGCAGCCGCCGGCGCCCTCGAAACACCTTAGCCGGCTTGATCATCGAGCATGCGCAGGGAATCGTCCCGGCCGCACCCGGAGCCGGCCGTTGATCTACTTCCTGCTGAAGTTCGCCCACCTGATCGGCGCGGCCGTGCTCCTGGGCACGGGGGCCGGCATCGCCTTCTTCCTGCTGATGGCGCACCGCACCGGCGACTCGCGGACGGTGGCCGCTGTGGCGCGCATCGTCATCGTCGCCGACTTCCTGTTCACCGCCACGGCGGTGGTGGCGCAGCCCGTGACCGGCCTGCTGCTGGCGCACGCCGCCGGCTACCGCCTGGGCGAGGGCTGGATCGTGCTCTCGATGGGGCTCTACGTCGTCACCGGCCTCTTCTGGCTGCCGGTGGTGTGGATGCAGATGCGCCTGCAACGCCTGGCGTCGGCGGCCGCCGCGGCCGGCGAGACCCTGCCGGCGGCCTACCACCGCCTGTTCCGCTGGTGGTTCGCGTTCGGCTTCCCGGCGTTCGCGGCCGTGCTGGGGATCTTCTGGCTGATGCTGACCCGGCCGGCTCTGCCCGCGTTCACCCTTGGCCGGTGAAGCTCAGAGTCTCGCCACCCACATCCCGACGAGGGCGGCGAACGAGACGAACACCAGGAAGCCGTTCATCACCAGCAGCAGGGGCGTCGGCAGGCGTGCGGTGTCCGGCGGCGGCGGGGGGGCGCCCGGGGCCAGCTCGCGCCAGACCGCGGCGCAGAAGCAGAAGGCGCTGAAGGCGATCAGGGCGCTGCCGACCAGGGCCCCGAACCAGCCGGGCAGGACGTGGGCGAGCAGGGTGCGGCCGCCGACGCCGCTGGCCAGCGCCGCCAGGCCCGTGCGCACCCAGGCCGCGTAGGTCCGTTCGGCCGCGAGGACGGTGCGGTCGGCCGCCAGTTCGGTGCGGCGGTCGGCGCTCGATTCCATCGCCCCGGCGTTGGCCTCCAGGCGCTCGGCGCCGCTCTGCGCGGCCTCGGTCTGGCGTCGAAGATCGGGTTCGCTGGTCATGTCGGTTCCGGGAGGCGGGGGTGACGACGCCTCAACCCGCGAACCTGCCTTCCGGCTGCGCGCCTGTCACGCCGCACCGGCGCCGGTCAGGCTGACGCTGAAGCCCGGTTGCAGCGGCTCGATGACCAGGGTCCCGCCCGCGCGCCGGGCGAAGGCCTCCATCAGGCTGCCCCCGAGGCCGGACCCCGCCAGGCCCTGAGGCGCGCCGCGACCGTTGTCCTGCACCACCAGGCTCCAGCCGTCGCCGAAGGACCGGAAGGCGACGCGGATGACGCCCTCGTCCTCGGGGCCGAAGGCGTGCTTGGCGGCGTTGGTCACGGCTTCGTTCAGCACCAGGCCGATCGAGACCGCCTGGTCGCGCGGCAGGTCCAGGGGCTCGAGATCCACCTCGAGGGCGATGCGATCGGGCAGGAACAGGGCCGCGACGACCTGATCGGCCAGGGTGCGCAGATAGGCCGACATCTCCACCTCCGTGGGGCCGCCGCCGGCCGCATAGAGCGACTGGTGCGCGGCGGCGAAGCTCTGGACCCGGGTCGAGGCGGCGGCCAGGGCGGCGCGGGTCTCGCCGGAGGCCTCGCGCCGGCGCTGCAGGTCGAGGAGGCTGGCGACCACGGCGAAGTTGTTCTTCATGCGGTGGTCGATCTCGCGCAGCCACAGGTCCCGCTGGGCGATCTCCCGGTCGCGCTCGCCGGCGGCGCGCCGCACCGCGCGACGGAACACCTCGGCGAAGACCAGGATGACGGTCGCCGAGACGGCGTTGACCAGGGTGCGGGCGGCGTCGTCTGGGCTGGAGAAAACGAACGTCCGCGGCGCCGGCAGGACGTAGTACCAGGCCCAGAGGAAGCAGGTCGTCAGGGTCACGACCCCCGCCGGCCAGCCCGCGTAGAGGGTCGCCAGCACCGTGGCCGGGTAGATCAGGGCGTAGGGACCGGCGCTGGGCGCCGCCAGGTCGAGGGCGCTGCGCACGGCGATCTCGACAGCCGAGCAGGCGAGGCCGAACAGCAGCTGGGCGGCCAGCGGCGGCAGCGGCGGAGACCACCGCTCGACGATGTCGAACTCGCCGAACCTCTGCAGAGTCCTGCGCACTGCCGCCCCCCCTTGCCCTGCGCAGCGGGACGCGACCTTAGCGGGAACACCGGGCCGGGCAAGGGCATCCGGCGGAACGTCGCCGCGCCGCCGAAGTGAACCTTGGCCGGTGAACGGCGTTCTCACGCGGGTCAGCAAGACGGGGATGAAGTGACGTGAACGCCGACAGGGCCGGAGCGGCGCTGTCGACGGGCGTGCCAGGCCTCGACTACGTGATGGCTCGAGCCTGCACCTGATCGAGGGCGCGCGAGAGCTTGCCGATGCGGGGCGGCACGGTGCTGCTGGTCGACGACGACGAGGCGGTGCAGGAGACCACGGCGGCGACGACGAGCGTTGGAGAGCACGCGGTGATCCGCAAGCCGTTCGGGGAGGGCGAGTTGGCCCAGCGCGTCGCCGGCATGCTGGCCGAGCGGCGCGGCGGCGCCACGCGTCAGTGCTTCGAACGCTGTTTGCGGAAGTGGCGCGCTTCATGCCAAGTCTGAAGCGGCGTCGGCGCGCGCCAGCAGCGCGTTTCAGGTCTCGACGGGCAGGCCCTGCTCGCGCCAGGCCTTCATGCCCCCTTCCATGGCCACGGCCCGGGTGTAGCCGAAGTCGCGCAGGGTGGCGGCCGCCAGGGTCGAGATCTTGCCGAACTCGCAGCAGGCGACGATGCGCAGCGTGGGATCGGGCAGTTCCTGGTCCATGCGCAGCTCCAGCTGGCCGCGGGGAAGGTGGTGGGCGCCGGGAATGTGGCCGGCCTTGAAGGCGCTCTCCTCGCGCACGTCGAGGACGACGAGGTCGTTGCCGCGCGCGCCGAGGCGCCGATTGAGCTCCTCCAGCGACATGAACGGCGTGCGGGCGGCGGCGTCGGCGAGCACCTGGGTGACGGTCTTGCCGCCGCTCATGTTGGTCCTGAGCGCCTCGGTCATGTGCGTCGGCGCCTCGAGGTTGAGCTTGCGCATCATCTCGACGAAGGCCGCGCGCTCCTTGACCTGGAGGCGCGGGTTGGCGGCGATCTCGTCGCCGATCGTGGAATGGCCGCGGCCCTTGTAGTCGTGCGCGGGGTAGACCAGCGTCGCCGGGTCCAGCTGCAACAGCTTGCCGAACAGGCTTTCGTGGAGCTGTTCGGGATCGCCGGTGGGCAGGTCGGTGCGGCCGGTGGCGCCTATCAGCAGGGTGTCGCCGGTGAACACGCGGTCGCCGACCACCAGGCACATGGAATCGCGGGTGTGGCCCGGCGTGTGCAACGCCTGCAGGCGCAGCTCGCCGATCTGCAGCATGTCGCCGTCGTCGAGGCGCAGGTCGGCGAAGGGGGCGGGGCTGTGGCGGTGCATCACCGTCGGCACGCCGAGCGCCTCGCCGAGCTGCTTGGCCGCCGAGAAGTGATCGGCGTGGGTGTGGGTGTCGATCACGTAGCGGATGTGCAGGCCGTGGTGCGTGGCCAGGGCGTGGTAGCGGTCGATCTGGCGGATCTCAGGATCGATCAGCGCGCCCGCCAGCGTCGCGGGGCAGCCGATCAGATAGGACTGGCAGCCGCCCGTGGCGACCTGTTCGAAGATCATGCGCCGCTCCCCGTAAGCTTGGCCGTGGACCCTGCGCCAGGGCGCGCGCCGCCGCAAGCGCACCCGATCCGGGCGCCCGGCGGACTCGCGCTCGGCGGGCGCATTCTCTAGCTTGCCGGCCGCAAAACGAGTGGAGCAAGACGATGGCCGACAGCACCTGGCGCCCCGAGACCCTGGCCCTGCACGCGGGCTGGCGCGCCGACCCCGTCACCGGCGCTGTGGCGCCGCCGATCTACCAGACGACGTCCTATCAGTTCGAGAGCACGGAGCACGCCTCGGACCTGTTCGCCCTGCGGGCGCTCGGCAACATCTATACGCGCATCGGCAACCCGACGACGGCGATCCTGGAGGCCCGGCTCGCGGCCCTGGAGGGCGGCGTGGCGGCCCTCGCCCTGGCGTCGGGCCAGGCGGCGTCGGCGTTCTCGCTGCAGAACCTCGCCCGCGCGGGCGACAACGTGGTCAGCTCCACCGACCTCTACGGCGGCACCTGGAACCTGTTCGCCAACACCCTGAAGGACCAGGGCATCGAGGTCCGCTTCGCCGATCCGGCCGATCCGGAGTCGTTCCGCCGCGCCACCGACGAGCGCACGCGGGCCTACTACGCCGAGACCCTGCCGAACCCGAAGCTGCGGGTGTTCCCAATCGCCGAGGTGGCGGCCATCGGCCGGCCGCTCGGCATCCCGCTGATCATGGACAACACCGCCGCGCCGCTGATCTGCCGGCCGCTGGAGCACGGCGCGGCGGCGGTGGTCTATTCGACGACCAAGTACATCGGCGGCCACGGCACCTCGATCGGCGGGATCATCATCGACGGCGGCAACTTCGACTGGGAGGCCAACCCGGAGCGCCAGCCGCTGCTGAACACGCCGGACCCCAGCTACCACGGCGCGGTCTGGAGCCAGGCGGTCAAGGCGATGGGGCCGATCGCCTACGCGATCCGCGCGCGTGTCGTGCTGCTGCGCGACCTGGGCGCGGCGATGAGCCCGTTCAACGCCTTCCAGTTCCTGCAGGGTGTTGAGACCCTGCCGCTGCGCATGCCGCGGCACTGCGAGAACGCCCAGAAGGTCGTCGACTGGCTGAAGGGCCGCAAGGAGGTGACCAGCGTCATCCATCCCTCGGTCCAGTCGGGCGAAGACCGGGCGCGCGCCGACCGCTACCTGAAGGGCGGCTACGGCGGCCTCCTGGGCTTCGAGCTGGCCGGCGGGCGCGAGGCCGGCCGGAAGTTCATCGACGCCCTGAAGCTCTTCTACCACGTCGCCAACATCGGCGATGCGCGCAGCCTCGCCATCCACCCGGCCAGCACCACCCACTCGCAGCTGGGCCCCGAGGAGCAGCTGGCGACCGGCGTGACCGAGGGCTACGTGCGCCTGTCGGTCGGCCTGGAGCACATCGACGACATCCTGGCCGACCTCGACCAGGCGCTGAAGGCGGCGGCTGGGTAGGCCTGGATCACGTCGAGACCCGCTCAAGCGCCTTCAGCAGTTCCTGCAGCACCGGGGCGGAGGCGCCGAGGGCGGCGAGGTTGTTGCGCGACAGGATCTCCAGGCGCCGCTCGCCCTCGGGCGTGAGGCGCAGCAGCACGCGGCGGCGGTCGGCGGGGGACGACTCGCGGGTGGCGAGGCCCGCCTCGGCCAGGCGGGCGACGAGGCCGACGGCGCTGTGGTTCTTGATCATCAGCCAGTCGGCCAGTTCGCCGATGCTGATCGGCTCGGCCCCGTCGTGGGCGCGGATCGCCAGCAGAGCCTGGTGCTGCTGCGGCGTCAGCTTCTGGCTCTCGGCGCCGCCCTCGCTGAAGGCGAGGAACCGCCGCAGGGCTAGCCTGAAGTCGGCCAGGGCCCGGTAGTCCGCCTGGGTGAGGTGGGTCTCGCTCCGATCCGCCAAACGCTGCTCCTCGCACTGCGGCAGGTACAATGCACAAACCCGAGCCGGGGCGCGAGGGCGCCGGCGGCACGTGCGCCGCGATAAGGGTCGCATTTTGATCGCATTGCGATCATATGGAAGGGCGCTTCCGGACGATCCCATGCGCCAGCTCTTCGCCGCCGAACCGCCACGTCGCGACCAGGATCCGGCGCCGCTGCGAGGCCGCAAGGTCCTGGTCTGCGGCGGCGGGATCGCGGGCCCGACGACGGCCTGGTGGCTGGCGCGCGCCGGCGCCGAGGTGGTGCTGCTGGAGGCCGCCCCGCGGCCGCGCAGCGGCGGCTACATGATCGACTTCTGGGGCCCAGGCCTGGAGGTGGCCCGTCGCATGGGCCTGCGCGAGACCCTGGAGACCCGCGGCTACCACATCGAGAGCCTGAAGCTGGTCGACCGCGACGGCCGCCCCCTGGCCTCCCTCGGGCCCGAGGCGGTCGGCGCCGCCATGCCGGGCGACCTCGTCAGCCTGCTGCGCGGCGACCTGGCGGCGACGCTGATGGCGAGCCTGGACGCCGAGGTGGAGGTGCTGTTCGGCGAACGTGCGGCCGAACTCGGCCAGGACGAGGCCGGCGTCGCCGTGCGGTTCGAGGGCGGCGGTACGCGCCGGTTCGACTATGTGGTCGGCGCGGACGGCCTGCACTCGCGCACCCGGGCCATGCTGTTCAACCAGGAGGCCACGGCGATCCGGCCTCTGGGCTACTTCACGGCGGCGTTCGCCATCGAAGACTATCCGCAGCGGGACCCGGGCGCCTACGTCAGCCGCACGACGCCGCGCCGCCAGATCGCACGCTATGCGCTGCGCGACGGACGCACGGCGATCTTCCTGATCTTCGCCGCCGACCTCGCCGGCGACGCACCGCACACGACGCCCGAGCAGCAGAAGGCGCTGCTGCACGAGGTGTTTGCGGGCGTCGGCTGGGAGGCCGAGGCGATCCTCGCCGGCCTCGACGCCGCGGAGGACCTCTATTTCGATACGGTCGACCAGGTGCGCCTGGCGCACTGGTGGAAGGGCCGCGTTGCGCTTGTCGGCGATGCGGCCTACTGCCCCTCGCTCCTCGCCGGAGAGGGCGCTTCCATGGCGATGGCGGGGGCCTATGTGCTGGCGGGCGAGCTCGCCGCCGCGCCCGATCGGCCGCATGCGGCCTTCAACGCCTACCAGAAGCGCCTGCAGTCTTTCCTGGAGCGCAAGCAGGATGGCGCGCGGCGCCTCGGCGGCTGGTTCGCGCCGAAGACCCGCCTGGGGCTGCTGTTCCGGGACCAGATGACCCGCCTCGCCTCGGTCCCCGGACTGACCAAGCCCCTGGCCGGCGCCCTGCTCCCAGAGCCGATGACGCTGCCTGACTACGAATTCATGCAGCCCTATCGCGACGCCGCGCGTTGAACCATCGGGCCGCCCAGGGGGGGCCAGGAGTGCGGACTTGACCGAAGCGGCTGAATCCGGCCCGCCATGGGGCCCGACCGACGACACCCGACGCGACTTCATCCACATCCTGGCCGGCGCCATGGCCGTCGGCGCCGCCGCCGCCGTGGCGTGGCCCCTGATCGACCAGATGAACCCGGCCGCGGACAAGCTGGCCGTGGCCAAGATCGACGTCGACTACGCCAAGGTGGCGCTCGGGCAGCAGATCACAGTCCTTTGGCGCGGCTCGCCGGTGTTCATCCGCCATCGCACGCCGGCCGAGATCGCCGCGGCCGTGCGCGACGACCATGCAGACCTGAAGGATCCGGCCACCGACGAAAGCCGGCACAAGCCGGGCATGGCCGAGTGGCTGATCGTCATCGGCGTCTGCACCCACCTCGGCTGCACGCCTCTGTTCGGCCAGGGCGAGTACCACGGCTGGTTCTGCCCGTGCCACGGCTCGGTCTACGACACCTCCGGCCGCATCCGCAAAGGCCCCGCCCCGAAGAACCTCTACCTGCCGGACTACGTGTTCCAGCCCGGCGGCAAGGTGAAGATCGGCTGAGGCGCCTCGCGCCGGTTCGATCCGGTGTGAAGCGGGCCGCCGCCCAAGCGACATTATTCCCCAATGCGATGTGGTGTCCGGATACCGCTTCGCTTCACCCTGCCCGCTGGGTGAAAGTCGCGGCCGCGTGACCGAGCGTGAGCGTAAATTGACCTGGACACGCCCCGGCGGCGGGACCGGCATAGTATCGTAGTCCGATGGAAAAGCGTGAGCCCGGCGTCGACGCCGAGAACCAAGCCTGGAAGACCATCGCCATCAGCCAGGGGCTGGTCTGCCTCGTCTGCGGCGAGCCGCCGGCCCTGAAGCGCCGCGACGTCTTCTACGATTCCGGCCTCTGCCGACGCTGCGCGGCCGAGCTGGATGCTGCAGGCGACGAGTGACCGACCTGCCGGCGGGGGGGCAACCGCAGAGCCCGGAGCGCGGCGCAGGCTTGTGGCGGATCTTCGAGCGCCAGCTGACAGCGGGGGTCGAGCACGACGCCGTGTTCGCCGACGTCTGCGACGCCGGCAGGATCAGCGGCGGCTACGTGATGATGAGCGTGGTCTCGGCCGCGATCGCCACCCTGGGCCTGCTGCTGTCGTCCCCGGCCGTGGTCATCGGCGCGATGCTGCTCTCGCCGCTGATGGGCCCGATCGTGCTGCTGGGCTTCGCCTTCTGGACGATCGACTGGGCCGCCACGCGACGGGCGGTGGCCAGCCTGGCGGCCGGGCTGGGGCTGGCGCTCGCAGTCGCCGTCGTCCTGACCTGGGCCTCGCCGCTGAAGGAACCGACGTCCGAGATCCTGGCCCGCGCGCACCCCAACCTGTTCGACCTGCTCATCGCGGCCTTCTCCGGACTGGCCGGGGGCTATGCGGTGATCCGCCGGCGCGGCGAGACGGTGATCGGGGTGGCGATCGCCACGGCGCTGATGCCGCCCATCGCCGCGGTCGGGTTCGGCGTGGGCGTGCGCGACTGGTCGATCGCCCTGGGCGCGCTGCTGCTGTTCGCGACCAACCTGATCGCCATCGCCCTGGCGGCGGCGGGCATGGCCGCGCTCTACGGCTTTCGCCCGCACTACCATCTGCGCAACCGCGGCTGGATCGGACATGTGGCGGTGCTGGCGATCGTGGCGGGGCTGTGCGTGCCGCTGACGCTGTCGCTCAACGCCATCGCGCTGGAGAGCCGCGCCGCCGCCGCCGCGCGCAACGAGATCGACGCCCTGTTCGGCCCTCGGTCGCGGTTGACCACGCTGGCCGCCCACGGCCTCGGCGACGGGCTGCAGATCGACGCCCTGGTGGCGACGCCGCGCTTCGTTCCGAAGGCGGGCGAGACGCTCGAGGCGCGGCTGTCGAGGCGGCTGGGCCGGCCGGCCAAGGTGAGCCTCGACCAGGTCGTGCTCGCCGACCCGAAAGCCCTGGCGCAGGCTCGAACGGCGGCCGAGCCGCCGCGCGACGCGGGCGCCGAGGTGATCCAGGAGCTGAAGGCGGCGACGCCGTTCCCGGCCGAGGCGATCGGCTACGATCCGGCCGCTGGGCGCGGCTTCGTGGTCCTGGCGGCCGCCGCCGGCCTGGATCTGCCTTCGGCCATGGCCCTCGAAAGCGGCCTTCGTGCGCGGCAGGGCCTGGACCGCACAGAGGTGCTTCCGCCGCTGCAGGCGCTGCCGCCCGTGCCCGTCACCTGGAACGACGACGGGCAGCCGGGCCTCGGCCCGGCTCTGGCCGCGGACCTGTGGGCGCTGGAACGCTGGCGCGCCCAGTCCGTTTCCCTCCGTCTTTGCGGGGTGGCGGGAACGGCGCGCACGCACGCGGCGACGGCGTTGGCGACGAACCGGTTTTTGGCCTTCCGGACCACGATCGCACGCGGCTCGTCCGCGGATTGCGCCCCTTACGCCAAGTCGGGCGCGGTCCTGCTGGTCGCCGCAGGCTGACGGCAGCGTCGCCGTGGGCACAGGAACGCTGAGCATGAAGGTGCAGGAATGGCGCGTCTGATCATCATCTCGAACCGCGTGAGCGCGCCGGACGATCCTTCGGGCGGGGCCGTCGGCGGGCTGGCGATGGCGCTGGCCGCCGCCCTGCGCGAGTACAGCGGCGTCTGGTTCGGCTGGAGCGGCGAGACGACGCCGCAGTTCACGGGGCAGATCGCCATGCGGCTCGTGAACGGCGTCACGGTGGCGACCGTCGATCTCGAGGAACAGGACCGGCAGGAGTATTACAACGGCTACGCCAACGAGACGCTGTGGCCCCTGTTCCATCACCGCGTCGACCTGACCGCCTACGAGCGCACCTTCGGCGAGGGCTACGCCCGTGTGAATCGGCGATTTGCCGAGACCGTCCGTCCACTGATCGAGCGCGACGACCTCGTCTGGGTGCACGACTACCACCTCATCCCGCTGGCGCGGGAGCTGCGCCGGCTGGGCGTGGAGAACCGGCTCGGCTTCTTCCTGCACATCCCCTGGCCGTCGCGGCGGCTGCTGGCGACGCTGCCGCAGCATCGCGACCTGGTGTCCTCGCTGCTGGACTACGACCTGGTCGGCTTCCAGACCAAGGACTCGCGCGACGCCTTCGCCGACTATCTGGTCCATGAAGCGGAGGGGACCGTGAGCGAGGACGGGGTGGTTCACGCCCTGGGCCGCGAGGCGGCGATAGGGGCCTTCCCGATCGGGCTCGATGCGGAGGCCTTCATCAAGGCGGCGCAGTCCGAGAACGCGAAAGCCTATTTCGAACGGATGGTCGAGAGCCGCGCCGGCCGCAAGATGATCGTCGGCGTCGACCGGCTGGACTATTCGAAGGGTCTCGAGGAGCGGTTCCTGGCCTACGAACAGTACCTGTCCGACTACCCGCACGAGCGCGAACGCGTGTTCATGCTGCAGGTCGCCACCCCCAGCCGCGACGAGGTGCCGGCCTACCAGGACATCCGTTCGCGGCTCGACAGCGTGACCGGCCGCATCAACGGGGCCTTCGCCACGGTGGACTGGGTGCCGATCCGCTACGTCAATCGCAGCTATCGGCGCGACGAGCTGGCGGGCATCTACCGCGCGGCCAGCATCGGACTGGTGACGCCCCTGCGCGACGGCATGAACCTGGTCGCCAAGGAATATGTCGCGGCGCAGGACGAAAGCGACCCGGGGGTGCTGATCCTGTCCCGGTTCGCAGGGGCGGCCGCTCAGCTCGAGGAGGCGGTGATCGTCAATCCCTACAGCCGCGAAGACGTGGCCGAGGCGATCCGCCGGGGTCTCGCCATGCCCCTGGACGAGCGCAAGCGCCGCTGGCGCGCGCTGATGGACCGGGTCGCTGCCGACGACGTCGCGCACTGGCGGGACGATTTCGTCCAGGCGCTGGCGGCTCAGCCCAGCCTGGAGGGAGCGGCGGCATGACCGCGTGGTGTGGCTGACGGGGCCGTCGCACTTCCGCTCTTCGAGCCAGGTCAAGGCGATCGACGAGATCTGCGAGGCGTTGGCGCACGCCTATCGGAAGCGGCCGGTCTCGGTGATCAGGACGATCACGTCTCCGGACGATCGGCTTCAGGCGCTGGCGGAGGCGTTTCGCTGGACGTCGCGGCGGCGCCAGCCGGCCCGGCCTTCCCCTGGGCGCTGTCCGCCTGCAGGCGCCAGCTGGCCGAGAGGACATGGTAGATCGGCTCGGGCATCAGCAGGCTGGACGACCACCGGGCCAGGAGGGCCGCCAGCATCAGCGGCCCGACGAGGCCGGGATCGCGGGTCATCTCCATCAGGATGACGGCGCTGGTCAGGGGCGCCTGCACGACGCCGGAGAGGTAGCCGGCCATGCCCAGCACCACCGCATCGCGGCCGGCGACCGGCAGGCCGAGGTTGGCGAAGCCGGCGCCGATGCCGGCGCCCGTAGCCAGGGACGGCGCGAAGATGCCGCCCGGGACGCCGGACACCGCGGCGGCAAGGCTGGCGACGAACTTGGCCGCGGCGAAGCCGAAGCCGCGGCCCGGGTGGTCCTGCAGCAGCGACTTGGCCTCGGCGTAGCCGGCGCCGAAGGTGAGGCCACCCGAGATCCAGGCGACCAGGGCGGCGACGAAGCCGCAGGCGGCGGCGAAGGCGATGGGCCGGGCGCGGCGCCAGCGGCCCAGCGGCCGGTCGCCGGGCCCGATGATCTCGGCCAGGCCACGCGAGAAGAGGCTGCCGGCGAAGCCCCCGACGAGGCCGATCACCGGCGCGGCGAGCCACGCCGAGCCGAGGGTGCGTCCGCTGTCGCTCTGCAGCACGCCGAAGTAGGCGTAGTCGCCCTGCAGGGCGTAGGAGGCGAAGCCGGCGACCACGACGACCAGGATCGCGGTGGTGTGGGTGCGGCGCTCGAAGCTCTTGGCCAGGTCCTCGACCGCGAAGACGACGCCGGCGATGGGGGTGTTGAAGGCCGCGGCGACGCCGGCCGCGCCGCCGGCGATGATCAGGGCGCGCCGCCCCGGTCCGCCCTTCAGGCCGCGGGTCAGGGTGCGCATGATGC
>DASZQQ010000207.1:0-6974 GCA_035549595.1 Caulobacteraceae bacterium | reverse complement strand
AGGCGCTGTCGTAGCCGCCGTCCGCCATCATCGCTCCAATCGCTCCTTGCGCCCCACCGGCCTTTTAGACCGCTGTTCGCTGAACGCGTAAAGCGGGGCCGCGTCAGAGCACCTGGCGACGGTAGACCACGAAGCCGGACTTTTCCGCGACCTGGTCGTAGAGGATCATCGCCTGGGCGTTGGTCTCGTGCGTCTGCCAGTAGACGCGCGGGACGCCGGCCTCGCGCGCAGCCGCGTAGACGCCCTCGATCAGCGCCCGGCCGACGCCGGCGCCGCGCGCCTGCGCCCAGGTGAACAGGTCCTGCAGGTAGCAGGTCGGCTCCAGCATCGTCGTCGAGCGGTGGAAGAGGTAGTGCACGAGGCCGACGAGGGCGCCGTCCCTCTCCGCCACCAGGGCGTGGACCGGCTCGTAGGCGTCGAAGAACCGGCTCCAGGTCATGGCCGTGATCGCCGGATCGAGCGCGGTCTCGCCGGCGCGGCCGTAGAAGGCGTTGTAGCCGTCCCACAGCGGCAGCCAGGCGGCATGGTCCGTGCGCAGGGCGGGGCGGACGATCACGGTCATTTCGGGCTCTCGTCAGGGCCTGGATTCGACGGCGGCAACGCCTCGAGGAAAGCCGTCAGATCCGCGGCCGAGCGGTCGGGGATCTGCTCCATCGGCACGTGGCCGACGCCCGGATAGGTGATCAGCTTCGCGCCCCGGATGGCGGCGGCGAAGGCTCGGCCGGCGGCGAGCGGGATCAGGGCGTCCTGCTCGCCGTGCATGACCAGCGTCGGGACGCGGATGGCCGCGAAGGTCGCGGGCGTCACCGGCCCGGCGGCCGGGCGGTTGTCGATGGCCAGCAGGATGTCGCGGTGGCCCGGCGCCCGCGAGAGGTTCACGTAGCGGTCGACCAGCGCCGGCGTGACGAGCCTTTGGTCGACGTAGGCCGACCTCAGGCCCTTCTCGGCGAGGGCGCGGGTGTCGAGGTCGCGCACCAGCAGGCGGCCGACCGGGTTGCCCATCAGGGCGAAGATCAAGGGCGGCGGGCCCGATCGGCCGGTCCTGACCGGCCAGCCGGCGGCGTCCACCAGGACGAGGCCGCGCAGGCGGTCGGGATGGCGCAGGGCCAGGTCCCAGGCGACGGCGCCGCCCATGGAATTGCCGGCGACGACGTAGGGTCCGAGGCCCAGCCGGCGGGCGACCTGATCGACGATCTCGGCGTTGCCGTCGATCGAGGCGGGGTAGCCCTTCGGCGCCTCCGTCAGGCCGTGGCCGGGCAGGTCCAGGCTCACGATCCGGTAGCGGTCGCCGAGCCGGGCGACCCACGGCTCCCACGCCTGCAGCGAGGCGGAGAAGCCGTGCACCAGCACGATCGGCGGACCCGTGCGCAGGCCCTCATCGCGATAGTGCACGCTGAGCCCGCCCGGCAGGTCCATCCAGCGCGACTGGGCGTTGGCGTACCTCGCCTTCAGCGTCGCGAACGGGATGTCCGGCCGCTGCAGCGCCAGCCAGCCGGCGGCCAGGAGCACGACGAGCCCGAGAAGGCCCCACCCGATCCAACGCAACAGCCTGCCCATCGTTCGCCTTCCTTGCCCCGGTGCAAAGGCTTAGCGGCCCCTGCGCAGGTGACAAGCCACCCGGTTCGGGGCATTGGCACGCCCCTCCCCCGAGCCGCCTCCCGGACGATCCCCATGGACGACGCCAACGAACTGACGAGCATCCTCGAACTGGAGCCGGTCAAGCTCGACATCTTCCGCGGCTTCACCCCGCCGGAGGAGCGGCGGCGCATCTACGGCGGCCAGGTGGTGGCCCAGGCGCTGACGGCCGCCTACCGCACCATCGAGGGGCGGCTGTGCTGCTCGCTGCACAGCTACTTCATCCGTCCGGGCGATCCGAAGATCCCGATCCTGTTCATGGTCGAGCGCGTGCGCGACGGCGGCTCGTTCAGCGTGCGCCGCGTGATCGCGATCCAGAACGGGGCCCAGATCTTCAACCTCGCCGCCACCTTCCAGGTCCCGGAGCAGGGCCTGGAGCACCAGGCGGAGATGCCGCAGGTCCCGCCGCCCGAGGGCCTGCTGAACGAGGAGCAGCTGCGCGACGAGGCGCCGGTGGAGCACCAGGGCGTGCGCCGCATCTGGCCGATCGAGGTCCGCCCCGTCGATCCTGTCCCTTGGGGCGACCTGACGCCCCGCGAGCCGGCGCTGAACGTCTGGTTCCGCGCCCGCAAGAGCGTCGGCGACGGCGTGCCCGAGAACCAGTGCGCCCTCGCCTACGCCTCGGACATGACGCTGATGGACGCCTCCCTGCGCCCGCATTCGGTACGGTGGGAGGAGATGCAGGCGGCGAGCCTCGACCATGCCCTGTGGTTCCACCGCCCGAGCGATTTCTCGCAGTGGCACCTCTACGTCCAGGACAGTCCCAGCGCCTCGGGCGGACGCAGCTTCAACCGCGGCTCGATCTTCACCCGCGATGGCCGCCTGGTCGCCTCGGCGACGCAGGAGGCCCTGATCCGGCATCGGCCGGCGAAGAGCTAGACACGCGCGGGCCTCAGGCGCCGGTCTCCATCGGCAGGGACGGATCGCGGGTCCATTCGGCCATGGAGCCGTCGTAGACGGCCACGGACGGGTGGCCGAGGCGGGCGAGGGCCAGGGCGTCCATGGTCGCCGAGATGCCGCCGCCGCAGTAGCAGATCGCCCGCGGTCGCTCGAAGGCGCCGACGGCGTCGAACAGGGCCTTCAGCTCCGCGTCCGACCGGTACGTGCCGTCCTCGTTCAAGAGCGCCGCATAGGGCACGTTGCGGCTGCCCTTGATGTGGCCCTTGCGGCCGTAGTTGGTCGACGAGGTCCCGGCGTGGACGCTGGGCGAGAGGGCGTTGATGGTGCAGACCCCGCCCTCGTCGATGGCCGCCAGCACCTCGTCCTTGCCGGCCCAGAGGTCCGGACGGGCGGAGAGCTGAAGCGCGGCGGGCGCGTAGGCCTTCCGCCCCGCCTCCGTCGGCCGCCCCTCGGCGGTCCATTTCGCCAGTCCCCCGTCGAGGATGGCGGCGTTGTCGAAGCCGCTGGCCCGCAGCATCCACCAGAGCCGCGTCGCCCACATCGGGCTGGTGCTGGTGTAGACGACCACCCGGCTCTCTTGCCCGACGCCCGCCTCGCCCATGGCCCTGGCGAAGGCGGCCACCTGCGGCATGGTGAAGTTCAGGCCCGAGCTCCGGTCGGAAAGCGCGCCGGCCAGATCCAGGAAGGCCGCGCCCGGGATGTGCGCCGCTTCGTAGTCGGCAAGCCCGCTCTCGACCACGTAAGGCCCCGGCTGCGCGGGCCGCAGGTGCACCGTGGCGTCGTAGACGCGCAGGTCCGGGTCGTGCAGGTGCTGCGCCAGCCACGCCGTCGAGACGAGGCCCCTGCCCTCCCATCCGTCCGTCATGGCGTTCTCCCCATTTTCGCTCGCTTTGAGGGGGTTGTAGCGCGTGGCGGCGCGGCTTGCAGGAAAAAGCCTGGGCCCCCCGCGTCGGCGAGGGAGAGCGGAAGGTGGGAGGTCGTGCTAGCCTTCGCGCCATGAGCGCCACCCAGCCCACCCAGGTCGCCGGCCTGTTCTATCCCGACGATCCCGACGCCCTGGCCGCCGGCGTCGACGCCAGCCTGGCCAAGGCCGCGCCGCCGGACCTGGCGCCCAAGGCGGTGATCGCGCCGCACGCGGGGCACATCTATTCCGGCGACATCGCCGGCGCCGCCTACGGCCTGCTGGCGCGCCAGCGCGGCGAGATCAGGCGCGTGGTGCTGCTGGGCCCGACGCACCGCATGCCGGTGCGCGGCGTCGCCGTGGCCCCCGCGGACGCCTGGGCGAGCCCCATCGGCGCCCTGCCGGTGGACCGGCAGGCGCGCGACGCCCTGGCCCGCCGGCCGGGCGTCGCCGTCACGGCCGAGCCCTTCGCCGGCGAGCACAGCCTGGAGGTCCAGCTGCCCTTCATCCAGCGCGCCCTGGGCGACGTCGAGGTGCTGCCGATCCTGGTCGGCGCCCCGGCCCAGGGCCAGGTGAGCGGCCTCCTGGACCAGCTCTGGGGCGGGCCGGAGACGGCCATCGTCGTCTCGTCCGACCTCAGCCACTTCCACGACTACGCCACTTGCCAGGCCAGGGACGCCGAGACCACCGCCGGCATCGAGCGGCTGAGCTTCGACGTCCTGGCCGGAGAGCGGGCCTGCGGCTACCTGCCGATCGCGGGCCTGATGGAGCAGGCCCAGAAGCGCGACCTGCGGGTCACCGCGCTCGACGTGCGCAACAGCGGCGACACGCAAGGGGGGCGCGACCGGGTGGTCGGCTACGGCTCGTTCGCCTTCGAATACGCCCACGCCGCGCGCATCGACGACGAGGCGCGGCGCACCCTGCTGGAGGTGGCCAAGCTCGTCATTCGCCAGGCTGCAGCCGACGGCGGCCAGCCGCCGCGGCTCGACATCAAGGGCGCCCTCTCGCGATCGCTGACGGCGCAGCGGGCGACGTTCGTGACCCTGACCATCGGCGGGACCTTGCGCGGCTGCGTCGGCTCGATCCTGCCGCGCCGCTCCCTCGTCGAGGACGTGGCGGACAACGCCTGGCGTTCCGGCTTCGGCGACCGGCGCTTCCAGCCCCTGGGCGCCGAGGAGCTGGCGCAGCTGGAGTTCCACGTCTCGATCCTGTCGACTCCGCGGCGGATTCCGATCGCCAGCGAGGCGGAGCTGCTGGCCTCGCTGCGGCCCGACGTGGACGGCCTGATCATCCGTGACGCCGGCCGCCAGGCGCTGTTCCTGCCGTCGGTGTGGGCCCAGGTCCCCGACCCGGTCCAGTTCCTGCGCCACCTGAAGCTCAAGGCCGGGCTCGCCCCCGACCACTGGTCGTCGACCTTCGAGGCCTACCGCTTCGTCACCGAGAGCTTCGGCGAGGAGGACCTGGCGAGAGCCTGAGGCTCCGCGGCCGACGCCAGCTCGGCGTCGAACGCGGCCAGCCTGACCGGCGCCCGCTTCGGCCCCCAGGTCCCGGGCCCGGCCTCGAACACCCCGGCCAGGGCCGTGCCGCAGCTTTCGCAGCAGCCTCGCTCGTCCAGGCCCCAGCGCCCGAGGGCGTAGGAGTCGCGCTCGATCAGGCGGTGGCCGCACTGGTGGCAGAAGGTCGACTGGCGCCCGACGTCCTGGACGTTGCCGACGTAGGCGTGGCGCACGCCCTCGGCCATCGCCACGCGCCGGGCCATCGCCAGGGTCGCAGGCGGGGTGCGCGGCTTGTCCAGCATGCGGAAGTCGGGATGGAAGGCCGAGAAGTGCAGCGGCACGTCGGGGCCCAGGGTCTCGACGACCCACCGGGCGAGGCGGGCGATCTCCTGGGCGGAATCGTTCTCGCCGGGGATCAGCAAGGTGGTGATCTCCAGCCAGACGTCGGTCTCGTGCGCCAGGTACTCCAGCGTCTCGAGCACGGGCGCGAGGTGCGCCTTGGTCAGGCGGTAGTAGAAGTCCTCGGTGAAGGCCTTCAGGTCGACGTTGGCCGCATCGACGTGGCGGAAGAACTCGGCGCGAGGGCCGGGCGTCATGTAGCCCGCCGTCACCGCCACCGTGCGGATGCCGCGCTCATGGCAGGCCTCGGCCACGTCGATGGCGTATTCGTAGAAGATCGCCGGGTCGTTGTAGGTGAAGGCGACCGAGCGGCAGCCCAGCGCCTCGGCCGCCGCGGCGATGGTCTCGGGCCGGGCCTGGTCGGCCAGGGTGTCGGTCTCGCGGCTCTTGGAGATGTCGTGGTTCTGGCAGAACTGGCAGGCGAGGTTGCAGCCGGCGGTGCCGAACGACAGCACCGGCGTGCCCGGCAGGAAGTGGTTCAGCGGCTTCTTCTCGATCGGGTCGACGCAGAAGCCGGACGAACGGCCCCAGGTGGTCAGCACCACCTCGCCGCCCTGCGCCGCGCGCACGAAGCAGAGGCCGCGCTGGCCTTCGTGCAGCTTGCAGAGCCTCGGGCACACGTCGCACTGCACGCGCCCGTCGGCGAGGGGCGTGAAGGCGCGGGTCGGCGTGGCGAGGACGAGGTCCGGCATGGCGACAGTCTACCACGGCGGGCCGGTCCGAGCCCCGCGACGCGTTGAGGCGGATCAAGGCCGCGCCGCCGGTTATGGCGATGATGGCGGCCGGAGGACCGGACCATGAGCTTCAAGACCATCCTCACCCACGTCGTGGCCGACGGCGGCGGCGAGGCGCGGCTGCGCATGGCCGCCTCCGTCGCCGGGGCGTTCTCGGCCAAGGTGATCGGCGTCGGCGCGACCGCGCCCTGGCCGTTCCAGGACGAGAAGGGCGGCTCGGGGCCCGAGTTCGAGCGCCTGGTCGGCACGGCGCGGCGCGACATCGCCGAGGCGCAGCGGGCCTTCGCCGCCGGGCTGACCGGCGTCTCCACCGAGTGGCGGGCGGAGATCGGCTACCCGGCCGACGTGCTGACCCGCCAGACGGCCGCGGCGGACATGGTGGTCGCCTACCGCATCCGCGGCGGGCCGGAGGCGGCGATCTACGCCCCGCCGGACCTGCTGGTGATGGAGGCCGGCCTGCCGGTGCTGCTGATGCCGGCCAAGGAGACGCCGTTCGCGGCCGAGACCATCACGCTCGCCTGGAAGAACACGCGCGAGGCGCGCCGCGCGATCACGGCCGCCCTGCCGCTGCTGACCGCAGCCCGGCGCGTGCTGGTCGCCGCGGTCTGTTCGGACGAGGACCTGGCCCGCACCGAGCGCGAGCTGCGCGACGTCGCCGCGCGCCTCGCCGGCCACGGGATCAGCGCCTCGACCCTGGCCGAGGTCGACGCCTCCGGCGCCGCGGGCCGGCGCCTGGCCAGGATCGCCCACACCGACGGCGCCGACCTCATCGTCGCCGGAGGCTACGGCCACTCGCGCCTGCGCGAATGGATTCTGGGCGGCGTGACCCGCGACCTGATCGCCGACGGCGAACGCTGGGCGCTACTCGTGCACTGAAATCTCCCTCCCTCCCCCTCGTGGGGAGGGACA
>DASZQQ010000206.1:0-9117 GCA_035549595.1 Caulobacteraceae bacterium | reverse complement strand
CGCCCGACCGCTGCGCTCGCGCTGGAAGCCGTCGAGCCGATGCGTCAGGTCGCTGTCTCGCCCGCCGAGGCCCCGCTCGACGATGACCGCGGCGATGCGCGCGGCGCGGGTTTCCTGGCCGCGCGCGGCCCCCGCCAGCAGCATGTGCGCCAGGCGCGGCGGCAGCGGCAGGTCGCTCATCGCCTGGCCGTGGGCGGTCAGGGCGCCGTCGGCCGACAAGGCCTGCAGTCGGGCCAGGAGGTCGCGCGCCTCGGCCATCGCCCCGGCCGGCGGCGGGTCGAGGAAGGCGAGGTCGGCGGCGTCCCTGGCCCCCCAGCGGGCGAGGTCGAGCGCCAGGCGGGCGAGGTCCGCCTCCAGGATCTCGGGGCGCTCGAACGGGACCAGGGCGCGCGTCTCGGGCTCGTCCCACAGGCGGTAGCAGACGCCGGGCTCGGTGCGGCCGGCGCGGCCGCGGCGCTGCTCGGCGCTGGCCTGGGAGACGCGGACGGTGACGAGCCGGGTCAGACCGCTGGCCGGATCGTAGCGCGGCACGCGCGCGAGGCCGGCGTCGATCACCACCCGGACGCCCTCGATGGTCAGGCTGGTCTCGGCGATCGAGGTCGCCAGCACCACCTTGCGCCGCCCCTCGGCCGCCGGACGGATGGCGCGGTCCTGGTCCTTCGGATCGAGGGCGCCGTAGAGCGGCGTGATCTCGACGGCCGGGTCGCGCACCCGCTCGCCCAGCCGCTCGGCGACACGCAGGATCTCGCCCTGCCCCGGCAGGAACACCAGGAGGCTGCCCGACGTCTCGGCCAGGGCCCGCTCGACCGTGCGCACCGTCTGGTCGATCGCGTCCTGGCCGCGGCCGACGTAGCGCGTCTCGATCGGAAACATGCGCCCGTGGCTCTCGATCACCGGCGCCTCGCCCAGCAGGCGCGAGACGCGGGCGCCCTCGAGGGTCGCCGACATCACGACGAGGCGCAGGTCCTCGCGCAGCAGGCCCTGGCTGTCGCGGGCGAAGGCGAGGCCGAGGTCGGCGTCGAGGCTGCGCTCGTGGAACTCGTCGAACAGCACCGCGGCCACCCCCTCGAGGCCGGGATCGTCCAAGATCATGCGCGTGAACACGCCCTCGGTGACGACCTCGATGCGCGTGGCGGCCGAGACGCGCGACTGCATGCGCACCCGGTAGCCGACGGTCTGGCCCACCGGTTCGCCGAGGGTCGAGGCCATGCGGTCGGCCGCCGCCCGCGCCGCCAGCCGGCGGGGCTCCAGGACGATGATCTTCCCGCCCTTCGCCCACGGCTCGTCCAGCAGGGCCAGCGGCACGACCGTGGTCTTGCCGGCGCCCGGCGGGGCGACGATCACCGCAGCGTTCGTCTCGCGCAGCGCGGCGCCGATGGCCGGCAGGACCTCGTGGATCGGCAGCATGACGCCGCCAGTAAAGGTTCGCCGGTGTGGCGTCATCCCGCAGCCGAGACGCGGGGAGGTGCAAGCAGCGCCCGGCCCCCCTATTCTATGCGGCGAACTCTCGAAGGAGCCGACGTGGACGCCGCCGAAACCGAAGGACCGCCGATCCGGGCGCTGGTGGTCCCCGTGACCCCGCTGCAGCAGAACTGCACCATCGTCTGGTGCGCGAAGACCAAGAAGGCGGCGATCATCGATCCGGGCGGCGAGGTGCCGAAGCTGCTGGCGGTGCTGAAGCAGCAGGGCCTGACGCTGGAGAAGATCTGGATCACGCATGGCCACCTCGATCACGCCGGCGGCACGGCGGCGCTGAAGGCGGCGACGGGCGTGCCGATCGAGGGCCCCCACCCCGACGACCAGTTCTGGATCGACGACATCGGCAAGAGCGGCGCGCGCTGGGGCATGCCGGACGCGCAGAGCTTCACGCCCGACCGCTGGCTGCAGGACGGCGACGTGGTGACGCTCGGCGAGACGCAGTTCGAGGTCTACCACTGCCCCGGCCACACGCCCGGCCACGTGGTCTTCTTCCACCGCGAAGGCCGCTTCGCCCAGGTCGGCGACGTGCTCTTCCGCGGCTCGGTCGGCCGCACCGACTTCCCGAAAGGCAACTTCCAGGACCTGGTGGCCTCGATCACCGGCAAGCTCTGGCCGCTGGGCGACGACGTCACCTTCGTGCCCGGTCACAACGAGCTCTCCACCTTCGGCTTCGAGCGCAAGACCAACCCCTTCGTCGCCGACGAGGTGCTGGAGGACATGGCTTGAGGACCGGACGCCGCGCGAAGGTTTCAGCGGCCGTTCGTCGCGGCGCCGCGATGTTTCAGACGCGACATTCCCCCGCCACAGCGCAGTCTCACGCTGCGCGCCATGAGCCTTGAAACCGAAGTGACCGCCGAACAGGCCGAGCGCATCCTCGTCGTCGACGACGACCCGGGCATCCGGGACCTCGTCTCCGAGTTCCTCGAGCGCCACGGCTACGCCGTCGACACCGCCGCGGACGGCCGCGAGATGGAGCGGGCGATCTCGCGCCGCGCCCCCGACCTGGTGGTCCTGGACGTGATGCTGCCGGGCGAGGACGGCCTCGCCATCTGCCGGCGCCTGTCCACGCCCGACGGTCCGGCGATCATCATGCTGAGCGCCATGGGCGAGGAGACCGACCGCATCGTCGGCCTCGAGCTCGGCGCCGACGACTATGTGCCCAAGCCGTGCAATCCGCGCGAACTGCTGGCGCGGGTGCGCGCGGTCCTGCGCCGCCGCCGCGAGCCGCGCAGCGGCGAGGAGTCGCTGGACGCGGCCTGCGAGTTCGCCGGCTGGCGCCTCGACCTCGTGCGCCACGAGCTGCGCTCGCCCGACGGCGTGGTGGTGAACCTCTCCAGCGGCGAGTTCTCGCTGCTGCGCGCCTTTGTCGAGCGGCCACAGCGGGTGCTGACCCGCGACCAGCTGCTGGAGTACGCTCGCGGCCCGCAGTCCGACGCCTTCGACCGCGCCATCGACGTCCAGATCAGCCGCCTGCGCCGCAAGCTCGAGACCAGCGGCGAGGGCCCGGAGCTGATCCGCACCGTGCGCAACGAGGGCTACCTGTTCACGCCGAAGGTGTCGCGCACGCCATGAGGCGCCTGCCGGAACTGCCGCTCTTCCTCCAGGCCCTGGGCCTGGTCGTGGCCACGCTGGCGGCGGCGGTTCTGACATCCATCGTCGTCGCCTTCTACCTGCCGCCGCCGCCGCCGGACGTCTATTCGGTGGCCGACGTCATGCAGGCGTTTCGCACCGGCCACTCGACGTCGGCCCGCGACGGCCAGAGGCTGGTGGCGGTGAACGCGGCGCGGCCGCTGGGCCTGCAGAGCGAGGGCCGTTTCCGCCAGGAGTTCCGCCTGGAGCTGGCCCACGCCCTGAACGCCGATCCCGAAGAGGTCCAGGTCCACCAGGACATGCCCCGGTTCATCACCCCGCGGACGGCGCCGGTGCGCGAACATCGCCCGGGCTCGCGCGAGCAGCCGCTGCTGTTCGGCGACTTCAGCGTCTCGGTGCTGCAGTCCGACGGCCATTGGCGCGTGATCCAGCCCGAGCCCGGCTTCGGCCTGACGCCTTGGCAGGAGCGCATCCTCTTGATCCTCGGCATCGCCGTGCTGCTGGTCTCGCCGCTGGCGTGGTGGTTCGCGCGCCGCATTGCCGCGCCGATCAGCGCCTTCGCCACGGCCGCCGAGCGCCTGGGCCGCGATCCCTCCGCGCCGCCGATCGACATCCGCGGCTCGGCCGAGGTCACCGCCGCGGTCAAGGCCTTCAACGAGATGCAGGAGCGCCTGGGCCGCTACGTCGAGAGCCGCACGAGCACCATCGCGGCCATCGCCCACGACCTGCGCACGCCCCTGACCCGCGTCCGCTTCCGGATCGAACAGGCGCCCGAGGAGCTTCGCGCCAAGCTGGCCCAGGACATCGACGAGATGGACGCGATGATCGGCGCCACCCTGTCGTTCGTAAAAGACGGAACCCGGCCGCGCGAGCGTACAAGGCTGGAAATTTCGTCCCTGGTCGAGGCGGTGATGGATGAAGCAGCGGAAACCGGCGCCGACGCGGCGGTGGACCACGTCGACCGGGTGGTCGTCGACGGCGATCCCGTGGCGCTGAAGCGCCTGGTGACCAACCTCGTCGACAACGCCCTGAAGTTCGGCTCGCAGGCGCGGGGACGGGTGTTCACCGAGGGCGGCATGGCCGTGGTCGAGGTCGACGACAACGGACCGGGCGTGCCGGAGAACCAGATCGAGCGCGCGTTCGAGCCGTTCCAACGCCTGGAATCCTCGCGCAGCCGCGACACCGGCGGCATCGGCCTGGGCCTGGCGGTCGTACGCGCCATCGCCCGCGGCCACGGGGGCGACGTGCTGCTGCAGAACCGCAAGGAAGGGGGGCTGCGCGCCAGGGTCCTCCTGCCCCTCGGCCTGGCCCCGACCAGGGCGTGACAGAGACAAGCTTGACCGGAAATATCCAGGCAACGCAGCGGCTGTAACCGCGCCGCATTGATCCATCCCTTTTGAAAACAATGGCCATAGACAAGACCACGCGCCTTGCCGGCGCCCTCACCCTCGCCCTGGCGCTGCTCGGCCTTGCCGGCTGCAACCGCTCCGACGCGGCCAAGGAGGCCTACCGCACCGCGGCGGTCGAGCGCGGCGACGTCGTGCACTCGGTGTCGGCGTCCGGCGCCTTGCAGGCGCTCGTCACCGTCCAGGTCGGCTCGCAGGTGTCGGGCCAGATCAAGGACGTGATGGTCGACTTCAACAGCCAGGTCTCGAAGGGCCAGATCCTGGCGATCATCGACCCCGACACCTATGCCTCGCGGGTCAACCAGGCCCAGGCCGACCTCTCGGCCAGCCAGGCGACGCTGAACCAGCTGCAGGCGGGTCTGAAGCAGGCCGAGGCCCAGGCGGCAGTGGACCTGGCGACCTTCAACCGCACCAAGATGCTGTTCGAGAAGGGCATCGACTCGCCCTCGGCGATGGACACCGCCCAGGCGACCTACCAGCGCTCGGTCGCGGCCGTGGAGTCCGCCCGCGCCGCCCTCGCCGTCCAGCGCGCCCGCATCACCCAGTCGCAGGCGTCGCTGAAGTCGAACCAGGTCGACCTCGGCCGCACGCGCATCGTCTCGCCGATCTCGGGCGTGGTCGTGAACCGGGCGGTGGATCCCGGCCAGACCGTGCAGGCCAGCTTCCAGGCCCCGGTGCTGTTCCAGATCGCCCAGGACCTTTCCAAGCTGCAGGTGAAGATCCTGGTCGACGAGGCCGACATCGGCCAGGTGCGCGAGGGCCAGGCGGTGAAGTTCACCGTCGACGCCTATCCGGACCAGAGCTTCGAGGGCCAGGTCACTCAGGTGCGCAAGCAGCCGGAGACCCAGTCCAACGTCGTCGCCTACGAGGTCATCGCCCAGGCCGACAATCCGCGCGGCCAGCTGCTGCCCGGCATGACCGCCAACGCCGACATCCAGATCGAGCGCCGGACGAACGTGCTGAAGGTCCCGGTGGCGGCGCTGCGGTTCAAGCCGGCCGACCAGCGGCAGACCCAGGGCGCGCCGCGCGGCATGGGCGTGGGCGGCTTCGGCCCACCGCCGGGCGGCGGCGGGTTCGGCCGTGGCGGCGGAGGCGGCGGAGGCGGTTTCGGCGGCGGGGGCGATCCGGCCGCGCGCGAGCGCATGTACGACCAGCTCGGCCTGACGCCCGACCAGCGCAAGCGCGCCAAGGCGATCGCCGACGACACCCGCGGCAAGCTGATGGGCGTGCTCGGCGACCGCGACGCCATGCGCAAGCTGTTCGAGGACGGCCGCACCCGCTTCGAGGCCCTGCTGACCGCCGACCAGAAGACGCGCTACGAGGCGCTGCGGGCCCAGATGGCCGGCCAGGCGGGCGCCCGTCGCGCCGCGCAGATGGGCGTCGTCTATGTGCTGGCCGACGGCAAGCCCAAGGCCGTGCCGGTGCGCGTCGGCCCCTCCGACGGCAGCTTCACCGAGATCCAGGGGCCGCTGAAGCCCGGCGACGAGGTGATCGTCGGCGGCGGCCCGCAACCCAAGCTGCAGATGCGAGGCCCCATCCCCGGCATGGGCGGCGGCCAGAAGCGCTGACGCCATGATCGAGGTCCGCAACCTCCGCAAGATCTACCGCATGGGCGAGGAGGAGGTCGCCGCCCTGGCCGGCGTCACGCTCACGGTGGAGCGCGGCGAGCACGTCGCCGTCACCGGCGCGTCCGGCTCGGGCAAGTCGTCGCTGATGAACATCCTGGGCGGCCTCGACCGGCCGACCGCCGGCGACTACCTGTTCGAGAACGAGAGCGTCGGCCGCTTCTCGGACGACCAGCTGGCCAGCTTCCGCAACCGCCGCATCGGCTTCATCTTCCAGTCGTTCCAGCTGCTGCCCCGGCTGACGGCGCTGCAGAACGTCGAGCTGCCGATGATCTACGGCGGCCTGGCGCCGAAGGAGCGCTCGGAGCGGGCGGCGCACCTGCTGGCCCGGGTCGGCCTGGCCGAACGGCGGCTGCACCGGCCGAACCAGCTCTCCGGCGGCCAGCAGCAGCGGGTGGCGATCGCCCGCGCCCTCGCCAACGAGCCGGACCTGCTGCTCGCCGACGAGCCCACGGGCGCCCTCGACAGCCAGACCGGCCGCGACGTGCTGAAGCTGTTCCACGACCTCAACGCCGAGGGCCTGACGCTGCTGGTGGTCACCCACGACGCCAACGTCGCCGCCGAGGCGCGGCGGCGCATCACCATGAGCGACGGCCTCGTCGTCTCCGACGAGCGCGCGGCGGTGGCGGCATGAGGCGCGTCGAGCTGATCCGCTTCGCCGCCGGGGCGATCCTCGCCCACCCGATGCGCAGCGCCCTGACGGCGCTCGGCGTCGTGATCGGCGTCGCCGCCGTGGTGATGATGACCTCCATCGGCCTGGGGGCCCAGGAGAGCGTCTCCAAGGCGATCTCGGGCCTGGGCTCGAACCTGCTCATTGTCTCGCCGGGCTCGAGCCGGCAGCCGGGCGGGTTCGTGAACCTGGGCGCGGGCCAGGACATCTCGATCACGGGGGCCGACGCCGAGACGATCGGCAAGCAGGTCGAGGGCGTGGTCGCCAGCGCCCCGCTGGTGCGCGGCTTTTCCCAGGTCTCGGCCGAGGGGACCAACTGGAACACCCAGATCCAGGGCGTGACGCCGGCCTACCTGGTGGCGCGCGACCTCAACGTCGCCTCGGGGCGCATGTTCGACGACGCCGAGGCGCGGCAGGGGCGCAAGGTCGCCCTCCTCGGCCCCACCGTGGTCAAGCAGCTGTTCGGTGAGGGCGCCGACCCGATCGGCCGGCGCATCCGCGTCGGGGCCGTGCCGTTCGAGGTCATCGGCGTCCTGGAGTCCAAGGGCCAGGCCGGCTTCGGCCAGGACCAGGACGACGTCATCCTGGGGCCCCTGCAGGCGGTGCGCTCGCGGGTCGTCGGCCGGCGCGTCAAGGGCGACGCGGTGCAGCAGATCTTCGTCAAGGCCGCCGACGCCGACTCCCTGACACGGATCCAGGAGGACGTGACCAACCTGCTGCGCGACCGCCACCGCCTGCGCGACGGCCAGGACGACGACTTCTCGGTCCAGAACATGGCCTCGATCCTCCAGGCCGCCTCGGCGACGACCCAGACCTTCACCGTGCTGCTGGCGGCGGTGGCGGCGGTCTCCCTGGTGGTCGGCGGGGTCGGCATCATGAACATCATGCTGGTCGCCGTGACCGAGCGGACGCGCGAGATCGGCCTTCGCATGGCGCTAGGTGCGCGGCGCTCGGACGTGCTGCTGCAGTTCGCGCTCGAGGCCGTGACCCTCTCGCTCGGCGGCGGCCTGATCGGCCTGACGCTGGGCGCGGCCGGCGCCTTCTCGCTCGCCCAGCTGGCGCACTGGACGACCGCCGTCCCGGCCTGGGCCGCGCCCCTGGCGCTGGGCTTCTCGATGCTGGTCGGCCTCGTCTTCGGCGCCTATCCCTCGTGGCGCGCGGCCCAGCTGGACCCGATCGAGGCGCTGCGGCGGGAATAGCGGTCGCTACCGCCCCACCAGGCTCGACAGGATGTTGATGCCGACCGCCAGGACGGCGGTGTTGTAGAAGAACGAGATCGCCGCGTGGGCGGTGACGAGGTTGCGCAGGCGCGTCGTCGGCACGGACGGGTCTGAGATCTGCGCCGTCGCCCCGATGCAGACCGCCAGGTAGACGAAATCGAGGTAGCTGCGCGGCGGCTCGCCCGGGAACTGGAAGCCGGCCGCCGGACCGCCGCGGGCGATGGCCTGGAAATGGCGATGAGCGTAGTGCGCCGTGAACAGCGACTGCAGCACCAGCCACGAGGTGATCAGGGTGGCCACGGCCAGGGCCGCGACGGTCAGGGTGGTCCCCGGCGCCTGCTTCACCGAATTAAGGGCCGCGACGATGGCACCCAGGGCCGCGGCGATCGCCAGCAGCACGATCGCCAGGATCACGCCGCGACGCTCGTCCAGCCGGTCGGCGCGCTGGCGCAGCTCGGC
The DNA here is from genome assembly GCA_035549595.1 of Caulobacteraceae bacterium. Taxonomy (GTDB): domain Bacteria; phylum Pseudomonadota; class Alphaproteobacteria; order Caulobacterales; family Caulobacteraceae; genus Acaudatibacter. The sequence goes on along the minus strand of DASZQQ010000206.1, from coordinate 668 downwards.
CTCGTCGGCCGTCACGAACAGGCGCCAGGCCAGGAACAGGTAGGCGACCGAGCCGGCGTTCCAGGCGACCAGCGGCTGGATCGAACCGCGCACGCCCAGGAGGGCCGAAGCCGCCCACGCCGCCGCGGCGAACGCCGCTCCGAGCATCAGTCGCCAGTGCGCCCACATCGTCTTCGTCGATCCCTCCGGCCCGCAGCTTGAGCTTATTCGCGCCTTCGCAGGCAACCTAAGCGCGGTTCAACGGTTATCCGGCCGAGGTCTGACTAAGGGAGCCACGCATGGACAGCGAGAAACAAGACCGGAGCACGCGGACCAGCCGGCGCGGCTTCGCCGCCATGGACCCGGAACGGCGCCGCGAGATCGCCCGCCGCGGCGGGGCGAGCGTACCCAGCGAGAAGCGCAGCTTCGCCCAGGACCGCGACCTGGCCGCCAGCGCCGGGCGCAAGGGCGGCTCGGTTTCGCGCGGCGGCGGTCGCCCGCCCGCCGGCGAGCGCTAGCTTCGACTTAAGGGGCTGCGCCGGCCCGGCGCAGTCCCGCCCGCGCTCCCCTCCGGAGCGCCCGAGTGCGCATTCCTCGCGACCTCACGCCAGCAACATCACCGCGAACGCCGGCGCCGGGCTGACCCAGCTGCGCCGCAGCGTCCACCCCGCCCGCCGCGCCAGCGCCTC
>DASZQQ010000205.1:0-6857 GCA_035549595.1 Caulobacteraceae bacterium | reverse complement strand
GGGCGGGTCAGAGCCTTGGCCCCGGCCACGCGCGCGGCGCTGCCCTGCTCGGTGTAGTCGGCCTGGCGAAGCTGCGGGTTCTGCTGTTCGGCGACGTCGAACGCCTGGTCGACGGTCGGCGGCAGGATCTGGGCCAGCGGCGGCTCGGCCTCCAGGTCGCCCGGGTTCTGGCCGACGACGGCGTTGTAGTTGGTGCTGCTGATCGCCAGCTGCGCCTGGGCCGAGGCCAGCTGGGCCTGGGCGGCGGCCAGGCGCGCCTCGGTCTGGGCCACGTCCGTGCGGGTCAGCTCGCCGACCTCGAACCGGGCCTTGGACTCCTCCAGCTGGCGCTGCAGGACGTTGACGTTCTCCTGGCTGATCGCCAGCCGCTGCTGGTCGCGGCGCACGTCGACATAGGCCTGGATGACGTTCAGCAGCACGCCGATCTCGACCCGGCGCAGGGCCTCGCGGCCGGCCAGGATGTCGGCCTGGGCGGCGCTCACCTGGCTCGAGACGCGGCCGCCGGTGTAGATCGGCTGGGTCAGGGTCAGGGTGGCGTTGGACGAGTTGGTCTGGCCGCCGCCGCCGAAGAACGAGGCCGGGGCGCTGTTGTCGTCGTGGGTGATGCTGGCCTGGCCGCTGGCGGTGGGCCGGTAGCCGCTGACGGCCTGGACGTAGTCTTCGTCGAGCGCCCGCTGGCTGGCCCGCTGGGCCTGCAACGTGGGGTTGGTCTGGTAGGCGAGGCTGATCGCGTCGGCCAGCGATTCGGCGTGCGCCGCGCCGGCGCCGGCGGCCAGGGCCACGCTGCAAGCGGCGGCAAGCCATGCCGCCCTACGACCGATGAACATCCGCAAACCCCGACGCCAAGCAATGGTAAGCGCTATAGCCACGCACGGCGGCCCCGGCTAGCCGCTGGCGATTAAGCTTTTTTCACTTCGGTGACGCCGCGACAGGTCGTCCGGGCGCCTCGCGCCGAAGTCGCAGCGCCTAGAACACGAACCCGGTCGCCGGTTCGAAGCCGGCCAGGAACGGCGGCGAGGTGTCGAACAGCGAGCGGCTGCCGACCACGCCCTCGGCCTTCACATAGACCACGGCGCAGCCCTGCGGCCCGGAGCGTTCGACGACCCCCAGGCGCCCGCCGGGCGCCAGCGCCTCGCACCAGGACGGCGGCGCCTTGGCCACCGCGCCCTCGCACACGATCACGTCATAGGTCCCCGAGACGGTCTTCAGGTCGTCGCCGTCCAGGCGCTCGACGGAAAGCCCCATCGCCTCCATCACCGCTGCCGCGTAGGGGGCCGCGATCGCCAGCGCCTTCTCGCCCCGGCGCGGACGCACCGCCTGCAGCAGCTTGGCGACGTCGCGCGGCTTCAGGAGGGCGCGGCCGGGCGCGTACTCGACCTCGACGTCGGCGTAGGCGATCGCCTTCTTCGACGCCGGAACCAGCGCCTCGCGCGGCACGGCGCGCATGGCGTCCTGGATGGCGAGGTCGGTGACGTCCTGGGTGCGGACCTGGCTCTCCACCATGTTGGTCCGCGCCGCCGCGAAATCCCCGCTCATCTCGTCACCTCAAGGCCTGACTCAGCGGAGGGCTTATAGGTCTGCGCTTAACTTCAAAGCAATCCGCGCCTGTCATCCCATTGCCCGGGGCGGGCCCATCTGATAGCCATCGCCGCCCCTCCTGAGGCCTGGTGGCGGAGTGGTTACGCAGCGGACTGCAAATCCGTGCACCCCGGTTCGATTCCGGGCCAGGCCTCCAAACTCTCCCCACTTCGCGACGACGCGATCGCAGCTCCGGCCCGCCTCGAGTTGACAAGGCTCAAGGCGACTCGCCGCGCCCTCGTCCAGCATGCCCCTCGGATCAGCGCTCGGCCGAGGAAGCCCGGTGTCGGTGCGCAACTGCTTGGAGTGGGCCATGGTCGCCGTGATCGAGGCTCTGCGAGAGGAACATCGCAACATCGCGCGCCTGCTGGACGCGCTGGAGCGCCAGATCGACATCTTCGCCGCCGCGGGCGCGCCGGACTACGACGTGGTCCAGGGGGTCTGCGACTACTTCCTCGACTACCCCGACCGCTGCCACCATCCGAAGGAGGACGCCATCGCGAGGCGTCTGGCGGACGCCCACCCAGCCGAGGCGGCCGTCGCGATGGACCTGATCGGTGAGCATCGGGCGGTCCACGAACGTGCGCTTCGCTTCCGCCAGACCGTGAGCGAGCTTCTGGGCGAGACGGACATCGCCCGCGACGAGGTGGTCGAGGCGGCGCGGCGATTCATCGAGTTCGAGCGCCGCCACATGCGCCGCGAGGAGGAGACGTTCCTCCCCCTCGCCGAACGCCTGCTCGGCCCGGCGGACTGGCGCGCGGTCGAAAGCGAACTCGACCGCAAGCGCGACCCGGTCTTCGGCGAGCGGGTCGAAGAGAAGTTCCGCGCCCTGAGCCAACGCCTGCTCGCCTGGGAAGCCGAGGACGAGCAGGGGCGCTAGACTCTGGGCGATAGCGGACGCCGGCTCCTTCAAACTCCCTCCTAGCACTGCGATCGGTCCGGACGGGCCTGACTCGCCACCCGCTCAGTCAGCCAGGCGAACGTTCCGCAGGGTCGGTCCTCGAGGGCCGCCCGCCACGGCGCCGTCAGGCCGCTCCAGGATGACGAACGGGGCCGCCAGGTCTGCGCGGCGCCGAGTGAGGACGCCTGGCCCCGAGGCGCAGATCGCGGCCGCGCCGGGGCCTTGTCAGCCTTCGCACCCGCGCCCTACCGTCGGTCAGCCGAAGGGGGCCACATGACCACGATCGCGCCGAGCCACGCCCCCGACGCCGCCGCAGCGCCCGCGCGGGACCTGTTCGGCCATCCGCGCGGCCTGATGGTGCTGGCGGCGAGCGAGTTCTGGGAACGGTTCTCGTTCAACGGCATGCAGGCGCTGCTGACGCTCTACATGGTCAGCCAGCTGCTGCTGCCCGGGCACGTGGAGAAGGTGGTCGGGTTCGCGCCGTTCCGCGCGCTGATCGAGGGCGTCACGGGGCCCCTCTCCACCCAGGCGCTGGGGGTGCAGATCTTCGGCGTCTACGTCTTCCTGACCTCCCTGACCCCGATCGTCGGCGGCTGGCTGGGGGACCAGGTGTTCGGCCGGCGGTTCGGCGTGACGCTGGGCGCCCTCCTCATGACGGCGGGCCACCTTTGCATGGCCTTCGACCAGTCGTTCCTGCTCGCCCTTCTGCTGCTGACCCTGGGCACCGGCAGCTTCGGCGCCAACCTGACGCCGCAGGTGGGCGACCTCTACGCCCGCGACGACCGCCGCCGCGCGGTGGCGTTCCAGGTCTATTCGGCGGCGCTCAGCGGCGCCTCGTTCCTGGCCCCCGTGGTCATGGGCGGGACGGCCCAGGGCTGGGGCTACCACGCCGGCTTCGCCATCGCCGCCGTGGGCATGGTGATCGGCCTCGTCGCCTATCTCGCCGGTCTTCGCGCCCTGCCCTCCCAGGCCCGTCGCCCCGCGGGCGAGACGCGGCCGCGCCTCAGCAGGGCGCAGTGGCAGTCGGTCCTGCTGCTCGTCGCCCTGACGCCGCTGGCCGCCACCTTCTGGGTTTCGCAATCGCAGATCTGGAACACCTACAACCTCTGGGTCCGCGACCACCTGCAGCTCCACGTCGGCGGCTTCGTCGTGCCGATCCCCTGGCTGCAGGCGCTGGACAGCCTCTCGCCCTTCATCAGCCTGCCGCCAATGCTGTGGTGGTGGGCGAGGCAGGCCCGCCGCGGCCGCGAGCCCGACGAGTTCGGCAAGGTCGCCACAGGCTGCTTCATCTTCGCCGCGGCCACCCTGTGGCTGGGCGCAGGCCAGTTCGTGACCGACGCCGGCGGCAAGACCCCGCTCATATGGGCTGTGGTGTTCCACTTCGTCTCGAACCTCGGCTGGCTCTATTTCGCGCCGACGTTCAAGTCGCTGCTGTCGCGCAACGCCCCGGCCTCGGTGACGGGCGTCGTGCTCGCCCTGTCGGCGGTCGCCGTCTCCATCGGCGGCCTCGTCTCGGGCCGGATCGGCGGCCTCTACGAGACCCTGGAGCCGTGGTTGTTCTGGACCATCCACGCCGCGATCACCATCGCAGGCGGGGCCTTGTTCCTGCTGGTCGGCGCGACCTTCCGCGAGCGCCTGCGCCAGGCTGCCGACGAGCACGACGCGGCGGTGGCGGGCCGGGGGTCCTGAGGCGACTCAGATGCCCGCGTACCACTGGTAGCCGCGGTCTTCCCAATAGCCGCCGCGGCCGCGGCCCAGGCCGGCGAAGCTGTCGATGGCGGCGATGCGCATCACGTACTTGGCCATCTTGTAGCCGAGCTGGCGTTCGAGCCTGAGGCGCACCGGGGCGCCGTGCGCGACCGGCAGCGGCGCGCCGTTCATCTCGAAGGCGAGGATCGTCTGGGGATGGAAGGCGTCCGCGATGGCGATGGTCTCGTAGTAGTCGCCGGTCCCGTCCAGGGTCAGCTCCAGGGTGTCGGCGCAGAAGAAGGCGATGAAGCGCGCCTGCGGTTTCAGCCCCGCCCGCTGCAGCAGCGGGCCGAGGCGGGCGCCCTTCCAGCCGGCGATCCCGCTCCAGCCCTCGACGCAGTCGTGCCGGGTGATCTGGCTGCGCGAGGGGGCGGCCCGCAGGTCGTCGAGCGAAAGGCTCAGTGGCCGCTCGACGAGCCCGCCGATCTCCAGGCGCCAGTCTCGAAAGCCGTTGGCCGCCAGCGCGCGGTAGGCGTCGCTGTCCGGGTCGGTGGTGCCGTTGGCCTTGAAGCCGGGCGTGATGTCCTGCGGGCGGTATTCGCGGGCCAGGGCGCGGGGGCCGACCAGCAGGTCCTGCACCCGGCGCGTCAGGGTCTCGCCGGAGTCGAGCGTACGGTTCACGTCCGGCGAGGCGGTGATCCGGTCGCAGGCGGACACCGCCAGCGCCGCCGGCAGACCCAAAGCCCCCTTCAGCCACGCCCGGCGATCGGCGGTCATCGAGGCGTCCTTTCCGGATCGAGGCGGAACCAGCCGGTGATCATCGAGCGCACCTCGTTGATGGGCCCCGAGAGCAGGACCATGGCCACGTGGACCGCCGCGAAGAGGACGAGCGTGGAGGCGGCGGCGAAGTGGATCGTCCGCGCCGACTGGCGCCCGCCGAGCAGCGCCGGCAGGGCCGGCAGCCAGGCGTCCACGGTGGGCGACATGGAAAGGCCCGTCGCCAGCATCAGCGGCAGCAGGCCCAGGACCACGGCCAGGTAGGTCAGCTTCTGCAGGCCGTTGTACTCACGGGCCGCCTCGCCGCGCGGGAACTTCAGGCGCAGATGGTCGAGCGCGGTGCGGCCGAGCTCGCGCAGCTGGACGAGCCTGGGCACGAGGGTGCGCTTCAGCCGCCCGGTCACGAGGCCCGAGCCCAGGTAGAGGACGCCGTTGGCGACGAACACCCACGCCACGAAGAAGTGCCAGCGCCGCCCGGCGCCCAGGTCGAGCTCGGCGGGCAGGGTCGCCCAGGCCGGAAACGCCCGCTGGATGGCGGCGCCGTCCGCGCCGGTCGAGACGCCGAGGAGGCCGGTGGTGTCGAACCGCGCGCCGCCCAGGGTCAGAACGCCGCGCGCGGCGCCGGCGTCGGTCGTGACCGCCGACACCGCCGCCAGCGGACGGCCGAGGTCCGAGGCTTCGCCCCAGTAGAACGCCGGGTGGGCGCACAGGATCTGCAGGCCCGAGAGCAGCAGCAGCACGAGGCAGGCGAGGTTGACCCAATGGGCCAGCCGCACCACCACGCTGTGCCGATAGACGAGCGTTCCGCCGCCTTTGGCCGGACGGTCCTTGAGCATCGCTGTGCGCCCCTGGCCGATCACATCGGCGGCGCGCGGCCGCCCTCGCCGATCGCAAGGCCGTTGGTGGCCAGCGCCCCGGACGGGGTCTTCACGGCGATCAGGAACACGCTGACCCCCGGACGGGCCATGTCGCGCGCGCCGGGCGTGATCTGCACGATCGGCACATTGGCCGGCACCACGATGTGCCGCGTGCCGGTGGCGTAGCTGACGTCGATCTCGCGGGTGCGGTGGGCCCCCGGCAGCACCTTGCCGACGGTGCCGTTGGTCATCATCGAGCCCTTGCGCAGGTCCCAGCCATAGTGGCCCTCGCCCAGCTTCACGCCCGGCGGGAACACATGCACCTCCAGCGACCGGCCCGAGCCGTTGGCCTGGGGCATCTCGGCGGTGCCGATGAAGCTGCCCGGCTGGATCGCGTCCAGCGTCACGGGCTTGGTCACCTGGACGTTCCAGTCCGGCGCCAGGGCGATTGCGAGAAGCTTGCCGTCGCGGGTCCTGATCTTCACGACGTTGGCCGAGATCTGCGCTATGGCGCCGCGCACGATGGTGGGCGCGACAGGGACGGTGGGCGACGGGGCCTCGGTCGCGGCGGCGACGCCGGCGCCGAGCAGGGCCGCGCCGAGCGTGGCGGAGAGAAGGGGCTTCATGGCTTTTGGCGATCCTGTTGCGGGAAGACAGCGGGGCCATTGCATTCCCGAGGAGATTGCTTGTGTCAAATTATATTTTCTGCAATTGAATTGGCCATGAGCGACACATCCCTGTCCGACGACGACCCCCTGCGCCTGGACCTGCAGGTCTGCTTCCCGCTCTACGCGGCGACGAACCTCATCGGGCGGCTCTACCGGCCGGTCCTGGCCCAGCTGGGGCTGACCTATCCGCAGTACCTGGTGATGCTGGTGCTGTGGGAAGGCGCGCCGCAGACCGTGGGCTCGCTGGGCGCGCGCCTCTACCTCGACAGCGGCACGCTGACCCCGCTGCTGAAGCGGATGGAGGCCGCCGGCCTTGTCATCCGTCGCCGCGACGCCGAGGACGAACGCCGGGTCCGGATCGCGCTGACCGAAAAGGGCCTGGCCCTG
>DASZQQ010000204.1:0-13508 GCA_035549595.1 Caulobacteraceae bacterium | reverse complement strand
GTTCGCTGGCCCGCGCGCCCAGGCTCCAGCGCAGCGGCGCATCGTCGATCAGCCGGTCCCAGGCCGCGGCCAGGGCGGCCTCGAAGCCCGGCTCGCGCGCGTCGAGGGCGATCGCGGCCCCCGCCTCGCCCAGCCGCGCGGCCATCGGCGCCTGGTTGTCGGCCAGGACCACGACCAGGCTGGGCAGGGCGACCGTCGCCCGCTCCCAGACACTGGAGCCGCCGGCGCCGATCGCAGCGTCCGCCTCGGCCGTGAGCATGGCCATGTCGTCGGTGTCGATATGCAGCCGCACGCGCCTGTCGTGCGCGGCCAGGGACGACAGCGCGTCCAGGCTCGGCGCGCCGGAGCCGAGCGCCACGTCGAGCCGCACCTCGCCCAGGTGCGGGGCCAGGGCCTCGACCACCCGCGCGGTAATCGCCCCGACGTCGGTGAGGCCCAGCGACACCAGCACCCGGCGCACCGGCTCGTGGCGCGCGCGGCGGCTGACGGCGCGGGCGCGGGCGGCGGCGAACTCGGGCCGGACCAGGGCCACGTCCGGGCCGACCAGCACCTGGCACGTCGGGCGCACGAGCTCGGCGTAGTCCTCGCGTCGGCGGCCGTAGCCCGGGTCGACCAGCAGGTCGCAGTCGTGGCGGCGATCGGCCAGGTCGTCGATGACGACGACGGCGCGCTCGCCGTCGCGAAGGGCCGACTGCTCGGCGGCGCCCAGCCGGTAGTGGTCGACGACGACGACGTCCGGCTCGAACGTTCCGGCGAACCGCTCGGCCCAGCGCACCAGGCCGGGCGGATCCTCGGCCGTCGCCATGGCCAGCACGGTCTGCTCGGGCCAGCCGAAGCGGCGCAGCACCGAAGCGGCCGAGCGCGACTCGACGAAGGCGCATTCGGCGCCTTTCGCGGCCAGCGCCCGCGCCAGGGTCAGGCAGCGCATGACGTGCCCGCCGCCCACCTGGGGGCCGGCGTCGGCGAGGAACAGGATGCGCGGAGCGGCCAAGGGCGTCAGCGGTGCGCCGGCGCCGCGGAGGCCGCGGCGTGAACGGACATGGCTGGATGGTGACCTTGCATACTCGCCCTTCGCCGGCCGCTGCCCTACATACTGCCTCTGGATTCGTAAGCTACAAAGACCGTCATGTCCGATCCCCGTCCTGTCCGCTGCCTGATCATCGGGGCCGGCCCAGCCGGCTACACCGCCGCCGTCTACGCCGCCCGCGCCCTCTTGGAGCCGGTGCTGATCTGCGGCCTGACCCCCGGCGGCCAGCTGACCATCACCACCGACGTCGAGAACTACCCGGGCTTCGCCGAGGTCATCCAGGGCCCCTGGCTGATGGAGCAGATGCGCGAGCAGGCCCAGCACGTGGGGACCGACATCGTCGAGGACATCGTGGTCTCGGCCGACCTCTCGGCGCGGCCGTTCCGCGTCGCCTGCGACAGCGGCCAGGAGTACCTGGCGGAGACCCTGATCATCGCCACCGGGGCCCAGGCCAAGTGGCTGGGCCTGCCGTCGGAGCAGAAGTTCCAGGGCTTCGGCGTCTCGGCCTGCGCCACCTGCGACGGCTTCTTCTACCGCGGCAAGGACGTGGTCGTGGTCGGCGGCGGCAACACCGCCGTCGAGGAGGCCCTGTTCCTGACCAACTTCGCGGCCAAGGTCACCCTCGTGCACCGCCGCGACGAGCTGAGGGCCGAGCGCATCCTGCAGGAGCGCCTTTTCCACCACCCCAAGATCGAGGTGGTCTGGGACAACGCCATCGACGAGATCCTGGGGACCACCGAGCCGCCCGGCGTCAACGCCGTGCGCCTGAAGAACGTGAAGACGAGCGAGACGCGGGAGCTCGCCTGCCACGGCGTCTTCGTCGCCATCGGCCACGCCCCCGCCTCGGAGCTGTTCAAGGGCCAGCTGGAGATGGACGCCTCGGGCTACCTGGCGGTGAAGCCGGGCTCGGCCTCGACGGCGATCGAGGGCGTCTACGCCGCCGGCGACGTCACCGACGACGTCTACCGCCAGGCCGTCACGGCCGCGGGCATGGGCTGCATGGCGGCGCTCGAGGCCGTGCGCTTCCTGGCCGAGAAGGACCACGAGGCCGCGCACAAGCCCCTGAGCCACCAGGAGGCCGAAGAGATCGGCGCCTGGTGACCGTCCGCGACGCCACGCCGGCAGATTACGCGGCGATCCGGCCGATCGTCGCCGCCGCGTTCGGCCGCGACATGGAAGCCGACATCGTCGAGGGCGTGCGGGCCGAGGGCGCGGTGCTCGTCGAACTGGTGGCCGAGGACGGCCGCGTCGAGGGGCACGTCCTGTTCTCGCGCATGCGCTGCGACCCGCCGAAGCTGGTCGCCGGCATGGGCCCGGTCTCGGTGCTGCCGGAGCGACAGGACGCGGGCCTCGGCGGGGCCATGATCCGCGCCGGGATCGAGGCCTGCCGCGCGGCCGGCTGCGAGGCGATCGTGCTCCTCGGCCACCCCACCTACTACCCGCGCTTCGGCTTCTCCGCCGAGACCGCCCGCGCCATCGTCTCGCCCTACGCCGGCAGCCCCGCCTTCATGGCGATGGAGCTGAAGCCGGGCGCCCTCGCCCAGCCCATCCGCATCGACTTCCCGGCCGCCTTCGGGTGATGCGACGCCGGGGACATGTTCCGCCAGGAACGTGTCCCCTCAAGGGGAACGGGGACACGAACCCGACCTGCGGCCGGGATCATGTCCCCGGGAACGGTCACCCTTCCGGCGGCGTCCAGCCCTTGGGGGCTTCCATCATCAGGGCCAGGACGTGGCCGTCCGGGTCGTTGAAGAAGGTCATCCAGAGGTCGTGGTCCTCCATCGGGGCCACGAGGTGGATGCGGTCGATGAACGGCACGCCGCGCGCCTCGAGCGCCTTGCGCGCCAGGACGATGTCGGCGGTGCGGAAGTAGACCGGCGAGCCGCCGACCGCCTGCTCGGGCGTCGCCACCTGGTCGAGCAGCAGGCGAATGCCGCCGCAGTCGAAGAAGCTCAGGGTTCCGAAGCGGAACAGCTTCCTCAGGCCCAGAAGCTCGCCGTAGAACTTTTCCGAGCGGTCGACGTCCGCCACGGCGAACCCGATCTGCCCCACCGGCCCCAGTGCGAACGCCATCACCGCCTCCTCATTCCGCTGCTTACCCCGACGTTGTAGCGCCGGCCCGCGCCGGCCGCGCGCCCGCGATTGCTAAGTTCGCCAGGACGTCGGCGCCTGGCCGGTCCAGCGGCGGAAGGCGCGGGCGAAGGCGCTGGGACTGTCGTAGCCCAGTTTGGCGGCCACCTCGCCCACCGGGACCGCCCCCGAACGCAGGCGCCGCGCGGCCGACTGCATGCGCAGGCGTTCGGCGTAGGCCATCGGCGTGACGCCGTGCAGGGCCTTGAAGAGGCGCAGCAGGTGGAAGCGCGACAGCCCCGCCTCGAGCGCGAGCCTTTCCAGGGAAAGGCCGACGCCGTCGGCCGCCTCGAGCCGCTCGCGGGTGCGCTCGACGAGGCCGGTCAGGTGCGCGCGCACGGCAGGGCGCCGGGCCGGGACCCGGTCCGCGAGCCCCCGGTGGCGTCCGGCGACGGCGATCGCCGCGGCCAGGGCCTGCAACGCGCCCTCCTCGATCACGGCGTCCTCGGCCTCGGGTCCGCCCCGGTGCAGGCCGTCCAGCGCCCGCGTCAGGGCCGGCGGCGGGGCGAAGGGGACGCTCGGAAAGGCGCGCAAGGCTCCGGCGTCGCCCTCGCCGTCCAGGCCCTGCTCCAGGCTCGCCCAGGCCGCCTCGACGAGGTCGCGGCGGAAGAACAGGCAGAACGACTGCGCCTCGCGCCGCGCCTCGAATTCCAGGCCGTACGGCTGGTCCTGGTCGACCAGGATCGCGGTCTCGCGGGCGATGGTGCGAACGCGCCGGTCGATCTCGTAGCGGGACCGCCCCTCGGCCATCCACTTGATCGAGAACCCGCCGGCGCCGCGGGCTTCGAAGACGCGGCCGCGGCCGTTCAGGATCATCACCTCGGGCGGCCCCTCCCCGCCCCCGACCGTCCGGCGGACGTCGCGCTCGGGCGCGCCGGCATGGGCGACGGTGAAGAGGATCGGCCCGGCCATGGGGCGCCAGGGTGGTCCGTGCTTCAGGCGCCGGTCATGGCGGGGCCCCGCCCGCCGCCGGCGGCCGGTCGTCGCGCGGACGGGGTGGGACGGGCGGTGGCGGCGTGATCAGCGGCGCCGTCGAGGGGCCGGCGCCCGGCGCCCCGGGATCCGGCGGCGCGGACTTGGCCTCGTAGGCAGCCAGGGCGGCGTTGATGCGCGCGATCTCGTCCTTGGTCGGGATGCGGCGTCCGTAGAGGGTCTGGCCGGGCACGGGCATGTGCGCGCCGGGCGCGGTGGGATCGATGACCGCAGCGCCACCCACGGGCAGCTCGCCTCCGGCCGCCGCGGCCTTCGCCGCCGCGATCGCCTCGGGCGAGGGCCCCTCCATCGACACCTTCAGCTCGCCGCCGGCGTAGCGGCCGGTGAAGCTGTCCGGTTTCCCGGCCGGACCGGGGAAGCGGTAGAAGATGTGAGCCCCGACCTGAACGATCTTGACCAGGGTCGGGCCCCAGCGCGGGAACACGTAGTCGGCGTGGTAGTAGGTCGCCGTCCCGACCACCGGCTGGACGAAGCCGGACAGCGCGCGCTCGGCCACGGCCTTGGCGCGGTTCCAGTACTCGGCCATCGGCGGGCGCTCGCGAGAGCCGTCGCAGGTGAAGCTGAACTGGCAGCCGGTGACCAGCTGCGAGCCCTGGTAGACCACGCCGCAGATGGACTTCGGGAAGGCCGGGTGGCGCACACGGTTGATCACCGTCTGGGCCACGGCCTCCTGCCCCGCCTCGGGTTCCAGCGCCGCCTCGTAGTAGATCGCCTGGGTCAGGCACAGCACGGCCCGGTCGCGCTCGGCCCCCCGCGCCGGCAGGACGAAGGGAAGCGCCGGAACCGTCGGCAGGGCGGCGTAGGGCAGGAGGGCGTTGAGGCGCTGGGCGTCCTCGGGCGTCAGCAGCGTCAGGCCCAGCGATGGCGGCGTCGAGACGTCCAGCACCGCCCAGCCCGGCATGCGGCCCCAGTAGTCGGTGCGCCGGCCGGGCTCCAGCCGGCGCGCCAGGGAGAGCATCGAGGCGTCCATGCCCCGCTCCAGCCGCGCCTCGCCCCTGGGCGAGAAGCCGCCGATCTCGGCGGCCAGGGCGCGCACCTTCGGGCTGGCCTCTTCCGGCACGGTGGCGCAGCCGCCGAGGACGGCGAGCGCGGCGGCGATGGCGGGGGTCAGACGGGCGGCGGGCGGCACGGGGAGGACTTGGAACGTCGGCGATCGGTCGCGCCTCTCTTGCCCCGGTTGACCGCCCTCGTCCATTGTCACCTCAGAGGGCGGATCGCGGCGCCTCGGCCCGGTGCGTCCGCCGAAGTGCGAGGGGCGTCCGTGGCGCACGCGTCCAGGTCATGGTTCTCGAGCCTGCCGGCGAGCCTCGTGCCGGCCCGCGGACCGGGCCTGCTGGCCGGAGCGGCCGCCACGGCCGCGATCACGGCGGCGGCCTGGGGCCTGCGCGGCTTCCTGGTCGGCTTCGGCGGCAATGTCGCCGTCACCCAGATCTTCTACCCGGCCCTGATCCTCGCCACGCTCTACGCCGGCCCGGCGTGGGGCGCCTTCGCCGGCCTGGCGCTGGCGGCGGATCGCGAAGCCGTGCTGGTGCTGTTCCTCTTCTCCGGGGCGATGACCATCGCCGTCAGCGCCGCCCTGCGCGCCCTGGTGCGCCGCCAGCGCCGGCTGCTGGAGGAGCAGGCCGCCGCCGAAAGCGTGCTGGGACGGGTCCAGACGTCGATGCGGCTGGCCCAGGAGGCCGGCGGTGTCGGCTTCTGGGACTGGGACCTGGTGGAGCGCCGCGGCTACTGGTCGCCGGCGATCTACTCGACCCTGGGCCTCGACCCCGCCGAGCCGGCCAGCCGCCATCGCCTGCTGGACTTCGTGCACCCCGAGGACCGCGAGGCGGTCAGGGCGATGAACGACGGCGTCGCCCAGGACGGGCGCGTCGAGCCGATCGAATACCGCATCGTCCGCCCCGACGGGCGCCTGCGCTGGGTGCTCTCGCGCGGCGACATCCTGCGCGACGCCGCCGGCGCCCCCGTGCGGGCGCTGGGGGTGATCATCGACGTCACCGAGCGCCACGCGGCGATGGAGCGGCTGGCCGAGAGCGAGGCGCGCTTCCGCGCCCTGGCCGACAGCGCCCCGGCCCTGATGTGGGTGACCCGCCTCGACGGCAAGCGCGACTTCGTCAACGCCGCCTACTGCGCCTTCGCCGGCCTGCCGTACGACGAGGCCGTGGCCCTCGAGTGGCGCGGCCGCATCCACCCGGACGACCTCGCCGACGTCATGGCCCGCCAGCAGGCGGCCGAACGCGGCGAGTCCTTCGTCCTGGAAGCCCGCTACCTGCGCGCCGACGGCGAGTGGCGGTGGCTGAAGTCCAGCTCCCAGGTGCGCTTCGACGTCGATGGCCGCTTCGCCGGCTTTGTCGGCATCGCCTTCGACGACACCGACGCCAGGCGCGCGCAGTCGGACCTGGAGCGGATCAACGAGCTGTTGCAGGAGCGCGTCGCCGCGGCGCGGGCCGAGCGCGACCGCGCCGAAGCGGCCCTCGCCCAGGCCCAGAAGCTGGAGGCGATCGGACGCCTGACCGGCGGCGTCGCGCACGACTTCAACAACCTTCTGACCATCATCATCGGCGCGCTCGACATACTGCAGCGCCACCCGGACGACGCCCAGCGGCGCGGGCGGCTGGTCGAGGCGGCCCTGGCCGCCGCCCGCCGCGGCGAGCGGCTGAACCAGCAGCTGCTGGCCTTCTCCCGCCGCCAGCCCCTGCGCCCGGAGGTGGTCGAGATCGACGCGGCGATCGCCGAATCCGAGCCCCTGCTGCGCCGGGCCGCCGGCGACATGGTCACCCTCGAGGTCCGCCCCGGGGCGCCGGGACAGTGGCTGCGCCTGGACGTCGCCCAGTTCGAGGCCGCGCTCCTGAACCTGCTGGTGAACGCACGCGACGCCATGGCCGAGGGCGGCGCCGTCGAGATCTCCACCGAAGCCCTGGCCCTGGACCTGCCGCGCGGCGACGCCGGGCCGGGCGACTACGTCGCCGTCACCGTACGCGACACCGGCCCCGGGATGGCCCCGGCGACCATCGCCCAGGCCTTCGAGCCGTTCTTCACGACCAAGAGCGTCGGCAAGGGCGCGGGCCTCGGCCTCTCCCAGGTCTACGGTTTCGCCCGCCAGAGCGGCGGCGCGGCCGAGATCGAGAGCGCCGTCGGCCGGGGCACGTCGGTGCGCCTGCTGCTGCCGACGGTCGAGCCCCAGCTCTTCGCGGAGGCCGCCGCACCCGCCGCGCCCGAGGCTCGCCCGCGGCCCCTGCAGGTGCTGCTGGTCGAGGACGACGACGCGGTCGCCGACCTGGTGGGCGCGATGCTGGCCGAACTCGGCCACGCCGTGCGCCGCGCGTCCGACGGGGTCGCCGCCCGCCGCGCCCTGGCGGAGGACGGCGCCGCCTTCGATCTGGCGCTCACGGACGTCGTCATGCCCGGCCAGATGAACGGCCTGGACCTGGCCCGCAGCATCGCCACGACCCATCCGGAACTGCCGGTGATCCTGATCTCCGGCTACATCGGCGACGCCCTGGGCGAGGCCGAGCGGGCGCCCTGGCCCTTGCTCAGGAAGCCGTTCCCGCTGGAAGACCTGGCCCGGGCCATCGCCGCCGTCGTCGCCGGGACGGGGGCCGGCGAGGTGGTTGCGGGCCAGACCTGAAGCGACGCCCGGCAACTGCATCAATCCCGATTGATTGATCGATTCGAATTGATGTATCGTGGGGAACGATGAACGCCCCGACCATCGACAATGTCGATCCCCCCGAGTTCCTGCAGCTGGCCGGCCACCCGCTGCGCTGGCGCCTGCTGGGCGAGCTGGCGCGCAGCGACCGCGTCGTGCACGAGCTGACCCAGCGGGTCGGCGAGCCGCAGAACCTGGTGTCCTACCACCTGGGCAAGCTCAGGGACGCGCGCTTGGTCTCGGCCCGGCGCAGTTCCGCCGACCGCCGGGACACCTACTACGGCCTCGACCTCGCCCGCTTCGGCGCTCTGCTCTCGGCGACCGGCGGCGCCCTGCATCCCGGCCTGCGCCTTGCCCCGCCGCGCCAGGACGCCGTCGCCCCGGCGCGGGTCCTGTTCCTGTGCACCGGCAACAGCGCCCGCTCGCCGATGGCCGCGGCCCTGATCCGGGCCCGCTCGGGCGGGGCGATCGAGGCGGCGAGCGCCGGCAGCCATCCCAAGCCGATCCACCCCAACGCCGTGCGGGTGATGCGCGAGGCCTACGGCCTCGACCTCGCCGGCCATGTCCCGACGTCGCTGGAAACCCTGGCGGGCCAGCGCTTCGACTGGGTGATCAGCCTCTGCGACCGCGTGCGCGAGGTCTGCCCCGAGTTCCCCGGCGAGCCCGAGACGATCCACTGGAGCGTGCCCAATCCGGCGACCGGCGAGGCCGACGACGTCACCTTGCCGCTGTTCCGCCAGGCCGCGGCCGAGCTGGAGACCCGCATCGGCTTCCTGCTCGCCCTGCTCGCCGCCCGCGCCCCCGCTTCCGACCAGCCCAGGAGATCCCGATGACCGAACCCAGCGACATGGTCAGCGTCCGCTACATGGTCGACGACGTGGCCGAGGCGGTGGCCTTCTACACCAGGTTCCTCGGCTTCGAGGTGTTGAACGCCTTCCCGCCGTTCGCCGACGTGGTCCGGGGCAACCTGCGCCTCCTGCTCAGCGGGCCGATGAGCTCGGCCGGGCGCCCGATGGCCGACGGGACCAGGCCCGGCCCTGGCGGCTGGAACCGCATCCACCTGATCGTCGATGACCTCGACGCCGAGGTCGAGCGCCTGAAGAGGCTGGGCGCGCCGTTCCGCAACGACATGATCGAGGGCCCCGGCGGCAAGCAGATCCTGCTGCAGGACCCCTCCGGCAACGTCATCGAACTGTTCCAGCCCGCCGCCGCCTTCGCCGGCGCGCGCTGAAGGAGCTCCCCATGACCGCCGAACCCTATGGCGCCGCGCCACGGCCCGCGCCCGAGACCCGCTCGCCGAGGGCGCTGTGGAGCGCCATCGCCCTCGCCCTGATGGCGGCGATGTTCCTCGAGGCGGTGCTCGCCGGCGCGATGCTGTCGGGCCAGGCCTGGGCGCTCGGCGCCCACCGCATGGCGGCCGGCCTCGTGATCGCCGCGGCCCTGGGCGCCGGCGCAGCCTCGCTGGTCGTCCTGCGCAGGATCCCCGGCGGCCGCACCTTCGCCCCCACCCTGCTAGGCCTCGGCGCCGCCGCCTTCTCCCAGGCGGTCCTGGGCGTCCTGACCGCCAAGGGCCAGAACCTCCTGTGGCTGCACGTGCCGCTCGGCGTCGCCCTGGTCGGCCTCGCCGGCCAGGCGGTGGCCTCGGCGCGGCGTCTGGGCGGCGTCTGAAAGCCGAGCGACGCCCGGTCCCCTGCTAGCGCAGCGTCGTCGCGAAGCGTTCGCGGTACTCGCCAGGGGTCGCGGCGAGGCGCTTCTGGAAGGCGCGGTGCAGGGCGTCGAGGCTGCCGAAGCCCGCGCGCTCGGCTACGCGCGCCAGCGGCCAGTCCGACGTTTCCAGGAGCGCCTTGGCCCGGTCGAGGCGCGCCAGCTCCACGAACGCAGCCGGGGCCACGCCGATCTGCTTCTGGAACACGCGCGAGAAGGTGCGCAGGGTCATGCCGGCGCGCTCGGCCATGGCCGGCAGCGACAGGTCGCCGGTCGGATCGGCCGCGATCTCGGCGATCAGCTGGCGCAGGAGCGGGGTCGCGGAGGGCTGGACGTTGAGGCCGGCGCTGTACTGGCTCTGGCCGCCCGGGCGGCGCATGAACAGCACCAGATTGCGGGCCACCGCCAGGGCGACCTGCGGGCCGCAGTCGGCCTCGACGAACGACAGGCAAAGGTCGATGCCGGCGGTGATCCCGGCGGAGGTGTAGAACGGCGGATCGGCGACGAAGATCGCGTCGGGCTCCAGCCGCACCTGCGGACGGAACGCCTTCAGCGCGTCGCAGCCGCCCCAGTGGGTGGTGGCCCGCCGCCCGTCGAGCAGGCCCGCCGCGGCGAGGATGAAGGCGCCCGAGCAGACGCTGCCGACGCGCCGGGTCGTCCGCGCCCGTCCGCGCAGCCAGTCCACGGTCCGGCCGTCCTGCATCGAGCGCAGCCCCTCCTCGTCGCCGCCGGCGACCAGCAGGGTGTCGAGGTCGGCCGGCAGGTCCGCGAACGGGACGGCGCCGGCCAGCCGCAGACCCGAGTTGGCGACGATCTCACCCCCCTCGGGCGAGGCCAGCACGACCTCGTAGGGCCGGGGGGCGCCGTAGCGGTTGGCCATGGCGAAGACCTCGAGCGGCCCCACGAGGTCGAGCGACTGGGCCCCCCGGAAGCCGAGCAGGGCGACGGGACGGGGACGGGCGGCGAGATCGGTCATTGGCGTAATCTGCGATATCAATGACATTTATGCCAGCGCCTTTCGCGCCTAGGGTCCCGCGCCCTTACCGACCTGAACCGCCGCTACGGCCCGTTCTCCGTACGCCTGGCGCGGCTCTCGATGGAGTACGGGCCCGTCCCCCGCGGCCCGCTGACGTTCCAAGGAGAAGAAACCCCATGCAGAAATTCGACGGCGCCCGCTTCGAGGCCGAAGGCGCCTGGCGCGGGCCGAACATCGCCCTGATGGAAAAGGCGGTGGTGGTCCTGCGCTGGACCGACCAGCCGTTCGTCTGGCACGCCAACGTCGGCGAGGAGGTGTTCGTGGTGCTCGACGGGGTGGTCGACATGCACGTCCGCTCAGCGGCGACGCCCGAGCAGGTCGTCACCTTGCGCGCCGGCGACGTCCTGCACATCCGCCACGGCGAGGAGCACGTCGCCCACCCGCGCGGCCCGGCCCGGGTGCTGGTCGTCGAGGAACTGGAGGCCGCGGCTCAGCCGCCGGACGCGGCCTTGAACACCGCCAGCTGGGCGGCGAAGGCGCGCTGGTAGGCGGGCCGGGCCACGCCGCGGGCGACATAGGCGGCGAGATTGGGCCAGACCTCGACCAGGCCCGAGCCGTCCAGCCGGCGCAGCACGGTGATCATCATCAGGTCGCCGACGCTGAAGGCGCCGTCCAGCCACTCGGCCTCGCCGAGCCGCGTCGAGAGCTGCTCCAGCCGGGTGCGGATGCGCTCCTCCAGCATCGGCAGGCGCTCCCCGTGCCAGGGCTTGTCGCGCTCCAGCAGCACGGCCATCGAGCGCTCGACGATCGGCGGCTCCACGGTGTCGAGGGCGGCGAACAGCCAGGCGATCGCGCGCGCCCGGGCGTTCGAGTCGGCCGGCAGCAGGCCCGCATGCCGCTCGGCGATGTGCAGCAGGATGGCCCCGGATTCGAAGAGGACGAGGTCACCCTCCTCGTACGTCGGGATCTGGCCGAACGGGTGCAGCGCCAGGTGAGCCGGCTGCTTCATCGCCTCGAACGAGACCAGGCGCACATCGTAGGCCTGGCCGACCTCCTCCAGCGCCCAGCGCACGCGCATGTCGCGCGCCAGGCCCCGGCCGCGGTCCGGCGAGGCCGCGAAGGCGGTGATGGTCGGCATTGCGGTCGTCATGGCGCGTCTCCTCGTGCCTTTGCGGCGGGCTCTCATGGGAATGACGAACGGCCGGAGCCGGCCCCGACAACGCACGCGATCGTCCGGCAGACGAAGCAGGGCCACTTCGCCGCCCGCACGCTGTAGCGCTCCAGATCGAACGGCTCTTTCGCCAAGCGGTCATTCCCCCTCTGGTCCAGCGCGAGACTGCGCAGGCTTCCCCAGGAAGCCAAGGCGGCGACGCGCAGGGTTGCACGGCGACTGGACCACGGCCATCGGCGGCCGCCCCGGCCGCGACGCGAGCGGCGGCGCCATGCTACGGTTGCTTGTACCCCAGCCCTGCGAGCCCGCCGATGAATGACACCCTCCCGGAGCTTCCCGACACGCCCGCCGGCCGCCAGCTGGGCTGGTGGATCGGCATGGTGAACCGCCAGGGCGAGGGCGCGAGCCCGGCCGACTGGGACCGCTATGCGCCCGAGTTGCGCGCCCAGCTGCGCCTGCCTTCCGACGCCGAGGCGCAGATGGAGCCGTGGCGCGCGAACGCGGCCTGGATCGGGCGCGTGACCGAGGTCGCGGTCGAACAGGACCAGGCCTTCGAGATCAAGGTAGCCGCGCGCACCGACAAGGACCGGCGCTGGCTCTTCACCGCCACGGTCGAGCCGGCCCCGCCCCACCGGCTGACCGGCTTCGCCATCGAGCGGCGCTACGACTTCGAGCTCGGCTTCCGCGAAGCGACCCCGGAAGACGCCCTGATCCTGGCCGACATCGAGCGGCGCTGCCCGATCGTCATGGGCGACGTCTCGGTGCACTTCGACCGCGGCGAAGACTACATGGACGCCACGCGGCTGATGGACGACTGCAGCATCGGCCTGGCCTCGGTGGACGGCATTCCCGCCGCGGTCAGTTGCGGCGCCGGGCACGTGGTGCGCATCGGCGGCGCCCTGAAGCGGATCGTCACCGTCTCGCACCTGCGCGTGCTGCCCGAGCACCAGCGCAAGGGCCTCTGGGGTGCGGCCAACAAGGTGCTGGCGAAGTACCGGGACCGCACCGACGGCTCCAACGCCTTCATCTCGGTCGACAACCTCGGCATGCAGCACGGCTTCGCCAACACACCGAACAAGTGGCCCCAGGTCATCGACCGGGCGGTGCTCGACTGCGCCGCCCTGGCCGGGCCGCCGGCCGGACGGCCCGCGACGGCGGCGGACGTGGACGACATCGTGGCCCGCCTGAACGCCTTCCACGGGCCCGAGGAGATGTTCGTCCCGTACACGGCCGAGAGCTTCGCCGCCCGCGTGGCCCGCGCGCCGGACCTCTACAGCTGGGACCGCGTCTGGCTGACGGACGGCGCCCTCGTCGGCGCCTGGGCGCACGGCAACGCCCTGCGCACGGTGACCGTCACCGCCGGCGTGGAGACTATCTCGAAGAGCGGCGTCGTCCTCGACTACGCCTTCGCGCCCGGCGCCGAGGGCGAATTCGAGGCCCTGCTGCGCGCCTGGTGCGGGCGCCTCGCCGCCGAGGGCTTCGACAGCCTGGTGATCTACACCTCCAAGGCCTCCCCGGGCGCGGACCTGATCGGGCGCCTCGCCCGCGAGGTCGGCGGCTACTTCATGTGGACGCCCGGCATCGACGTCCCAGCCGGGGCCGAGACCCGCGGCCTCTACACGGACGCGGCGTACTTCTGAGCAAGAAGTGGGGGTTTCGGGTGGCCGCGGCGCCGCTTATCACGGCAATGCCGAAAGCAGTCGTTCCGAATGACTGCTAGGGGTGGATTGTGTTGAAAAAGGCCGGTTGAATCGATGAGTCCTGGCTGATTCACTCCTGTCCGAAGCGGGAGTGCGCAGCATGATGGGTGAGCGCCGGGTCGATCAGGGGGCGCTGTTCTACGAGTTCTCGCTGGAGCGTC
>DASZQQ010000203.1:0-4728 GCA_035549595.1 Caulobacteraceae bacterium | reverse complement strand
GGTGCGCCGCCACTTCCCGCAGCTGAAGGTCGTGGCCCGCGCGCGCGACCGCTTCCACGCGCACCGCATGATCGACGCCGGCGCCGGCACGGTCGTGCGCGAGACCTACCACTCCAGCCTGCGCATGGCCGAGGAGGCGCTGAAAGGCCTGGGCCACCCGGGCGAGCGGGCGCGGCGCGAGGTCGGCATCTTCCGCGACTACGACGAGCGCCTGCTAATGCAGCAGCACGCCTTCCAGGACGACGAGGACCAGCTGATCCAGAGCACCCGCAACGCCGCCGAGGAACTCGCCGGCCTGCTCGAGGCCGACCGTCGCGAGGTGGACGAGGCGGCGCAGGCCGCCGCCGCGGCCAAGGCGGCGCGGCGGCGGGGTCGCAGGGCGGGCGGCGGGCCCGCCGTCAGGCGTTGAAGTTCAGCTTCAGGCCGGGCCGCGGCCAGCGGCACTTGAACAGCTTGCCCGTCGACGAGCAGGTCACCCAGGCGTCGCGCATGTCGGCGCCGCCGAAGCAGATGTTGGTGGTGATCAGGTCGGGGAAGGCGAAGTGCTCGGTCGAGCCGTCCGGGTCGAAGGCGGTGATCCCGCCGTTGATGATCGTGGCGACGCAGACCTTGCCAGAGGCCTCGACCGCGAGGCTGTCGAGCAACTGGTAGCCCGGCAGGTTGCAGACCACCCGGCCCGGCGCGAAGCCGGCCTGGGCGCCGAGCTGGCCGGGCCCTTCGAGGTCGAAGGCCCACAGGCGGCCCAGCTGGGTGTCGGCGGCGTAGACCACCGTCTCGTCCGGCGACAGGCCGACGCCGTTCAGCGAGATCATGTGGCCGCGCGGGCGCACGATGTGCGAGCCGTCGGGCCGGGCGTAGAGCAGGGCGCTGTGCTTGCGCCCGTCCGGCGTGCCGCAGCCGTGGTCGGTGAACCAGAAGCCGCCGGTCCTGTCGAACACCAGGTCGTTGGGCCCGTTCAGGGGCAGGCCGTCGCAGCTGTCGTAGATCGTCTCGACCTTGCCGGTGGCGATGTCGACGCGCTGGATCGAGCCACCCCTGTGGCTGGCCGGCGTCGGGCCGGGGATGGTCAGGGTGAC
Source organism: Caulobacteraceae bacterium (assembly GCA_035549595.1). Taxonomy (GTDB): domain Bacteria; phylum Pseudomonadota; class Alphaproteobacteria; order Caulobacterales; family Caulobacteraceae; genus Acaudatibacter. Next base: position 3,652 of record DASZQQ010000203.1, on the reverse strand, counting down.
GCCGTTCACGTCCTGCTTCAGCCACTCGAACGAGCCGCCGTTGTTGGTGACGTAGATCTTGCCGTCCGGGCCGATGGCCGCGCCGTTCGGCCCGCCGCCGGTCTCGGCGACCACGGTCTTCCTGCCGTCCGGAGTGACGCGGGTCAGCACCTGGCCCTCGATCTCGGTGAGGATCACCGAGCCGTCGTTCATGGCGATCGGGCCCTCGGGAAAGCGCAGGCCGTCGGTGACGAGTTCGATGTCCATGGGGCTCCTCGGCTCTTGTTCGTGTCGTTCTGAAGACGGCGCGAACCATGCCGCCCGGCGCCGGGGCCGTCCAGGGTGACCGAGGGGCAAGCGTTCAGCGCCGCTCCAGCTGGCGGAAGACGAAGGCGTGCTGGTCGTCGGGGCCGGCGGGGTGGGCCTCGCGGCGCACCTCGCGCCACTGGCCTTCGTCGAAGGGCGGGAAGTGGGTGTCGCCCTCGGGCGCGGCGTCGACCTCGGTCAGGTACATGCGCCGGGCCTTGGGCAGGGCAAGCTCGACGAGGGAGGCCCCGCCGATCACGCACACCTCCTCGGCGCCGTCCTCGGCGGCGTGGTCGCGGCCGATCTGCACCGCCTCGGCGAAGTCCTCGCACACCACCGCGCCCTTCGGCGCGAACGAGCCGTCGCGCGTGAGGACGATGTTCAGCCGCCTGGGCAGCGGCTTCAGCGGCAGGCTGTCCCACGTCTTGCGGCCCATGATCACCGGCTTGCCGATCGTCAGCGCCTTGAAGAGGGCGAGGTCGCTCTTCAGCCGCCAGGGCAGGGCGCCTTCCTTTCCGATAACGCCGTTCCGTCCGCGCGCGATGGGGCCTACAGTGAGGATGATGGGCAAGTCTGGTCAGGCTCCGTCAGGGGGCTTGGACGAACAGGGGCAGGCGCCATGGAGAAGTATATCAAGCCGATCGCCATCGGGGCCGTCATCGCCTTCGTCATCGCGTTCGGCATGTCGTTCCTGTTCCAGGCGATGCATTCGCCCAGCACCGGCATCTCGATCTACATGGGCCTCTTCGTCGGCGCCTTCACCGCCTACATCCTGGCCAACCTCGCCGGCAACCGGAAGGTCCAGACCGCGGACGCCGGGGCGCAGGATCAGGCGCTGGCGATGACGCCGCCCGCCGGCAAGGCGCTGATCTATGCCTACCGCGACGGCTTCGTCGGCAAGGCGGCCGGCCTCAACGTGGCCGTCGACGGCAAGTCCGTGGCCCAGCTCACCAGCCCGCGCTTCACCTGCGTCGCCGTCTCGCCCGGCCAGCACGAGCTGACGGGCGCCTTCGGCGGCCTCGCCGGGCCGCAGAACAAGGGCGCCGCGGTCGCCGTCACCGCCGAGGCCGGCGGGGTCTACGTCTACAAGTTCGGCGTCTCGATGGGGGCGCTGCAGAACAGCATCACCGCCACGCCCGTGACCGACCTGGCGCTCGCCAAGGCGGCGATGGGGCGGATGAAGATGACGGTGCCGGACGCGGCTGAAGTCTGAATCGTCCTCAGACCGCGATCGGGGCCTTGATGACCCCGTGCGAGCGATAGCCTTCGAGGACGAAGTCCTCCGGCTCGAAGGCGAAGAGGTCGGTCTTCGGCGCGATGCGCATGGTCGGGAACGGATAGGGCTCGCGCGCCAGCTGCCGCTCGGCCTGCTCGAAATGGTTCAGGTAGAGGTGCGCGTCGCCCAGGGTGTGCACGAACTCGCCGGGCTCGAGACCCACCGCCTGGGCCATCATCTGGGTCAGCAGGGCGTAGCTGGCGATGTTGAACGGCACGCCCAGGAAGACGTCGGCGCTGCGCTGGTAGAGCTGGCACGAAAGCCGTCCGTCGGCGACGTAGAACTGGAACAGGCAGTGGCATGGCGGCAGGGCCATGTCGTCCACCTCGGCCGGGTTCCAGGCCGAGACGATGTGGCGCCGGCTCTCGGGATTGTGGCGCAGCGAGGCGACCACGGCGGCGATCTGGTCGATCACCCGCCCGTCCGGGGCGGTCCACGAGCGCCACTGCTTGCCGTAGACGGGCCCGAGCTCGCCCTCGGCGTCGGCCCATTCGTCCCAGATCGTGCAGCCGCGTTCCTGCAGCCAGCGCACGTTGGTGTCGCCGCGCAGGAACCACAGCAGCTCGACGATGATCGACTTCAGGTGCACCCGCTTGGTGGTCAGGAGCGGGAAGCCGGCGGCGAGGTCGAACCGCATCTGCCGGCCGAAGACGCTGAGCGTGCCCGTCCCCGTGCGGTCGCCGCGCTGGACGCCGGTGGCCATGATGTCGCGCAGGAGGTCGAGGTACTGCTGCTCGCCGTGGCCCGAGGGCCAGCCGGGCCAGCGTTCGTCCAGTCGTTTCGCCAGGGCGCTCACGGGGGCGAATCACTCCTTCGTCGTTCGGAGTGTGCCGCGAATTCCTCAACGAGACGAAGCCCGGCCTGGGGATCGTTCCACGAAACTGTGGATCATCCGGCGAAGCCGCCGTCGTCGAGGAAGGCCTGCTCCTCCGGCGTGGTTACGCGGCCCAGCGCCTTGTTCCGGTGCGGGAAGCGGCCGAAGCGCGCGATGATGTCGGCGTGGATCCTGGTCCACTTCACCTGCTCCGGATCGCCCAGGTCGCGCGCCAGGCCCTCGTAGAGCGCCTGCGCCCTGGCCTGGTCCGCCGGATCCTCGGAGTGCGTGAACGGAATGTAGAAGAACGTCCGCAGGGCCGGGTCCACGGCGCGGTCGTGACCGGCCTCGACCGCCGTGCGCGCGACCGACCGGGCCAGGGGGTCCGTTGCGTAGGCGTGGGCGCTGCCCCGCCAGAGGTTGCGCGGGAACTGATCCAGCAGGATCAGCAGCGCCAGGGCGCCCTCGGCGGTCCCGGCCCAGTGGTCGTACTGCCCACGCGAGGCGGCCAGGTGAACCGGTTCGAACTTCAGGCGGATCGACGCGTCGAAGGCGTCGTCCTTGGCGAACCACTTTTTCGGGCCGGCGTTGAGCCAGAATCCGACGACATCGGCGGGGTGTGCGGGCATGGGAGGTCTCTAGTCCGGCGCCGAGCGAACATGAAGCGCGCCCGCTATCGGCGTTCAAGCTGGGTTCATCGCAAAGGCGTCACGGTGCGCCCACATCAGGACCGGCGGCCTCTCGCCGTCGCCACAGGAGTATCGACCTTGAAGATCCGTCTCTTGACCGCGGCGGCCGCGCTGAGCCTCCTGGCCGGCGCCGCCGCGGCGCAGCAGCCCGACCAGCAGAACGGCGGCGGGGAACATCATCATCACGACGGCGGCGACGGCGGCCAGCACGGCCAGCACGGCCAGCACGGCCAGGGTGGCGGCCAGGGCGGCGGCCAGCAGGGTGGCGGCCAACAGGGCGGCGGTCAGCAGGGCGGCCAGGGCGCCGGCGGCCAGTCGCCGGGCGGCCAGGCCGTGGTCCGCCACTGGAACGGCGTCTCCGGCGGCGGCTACCAGGGCGGTCAGACCCACCGCGGCGGCGGCCAGTGGACCGGTGGCCAGGGCCAGGCGACTCCCCAGGGTCAGGCCTCCCCACAGGGCCAGCAGCACCAGCAGTACCAGCAGTACCAGCAGTACCAGCAGTACCAGGGCCAGCAGCACCAGGGCGGCCATGATGACCGCCACTGGCAGGGCGGCCAGGGCGGGGGCCAGCAGGGTCAGACCTGGTCC
>DASZQQ010000202.1:0-8871 GCA_035549595.1 Caulobacteraceae bacterium | reverse complement strand
CGCCGGCCGCACGCGCGGACGCAAGGCCGCGGCCGAGACGGCCGAGACGGCCGAGGCGGTCGAGGCGCCTGTGTCCGAAGCGGTGGCCGAGACGCCGCCCGCTGAGCCTGAGCCTGCGGCCGCGGAGCCGGCCCCTGCGCCGGAGCCGGTGGCCGCAACGGCGCCCGAGCCGGAGCTGGTCATGGCCGAGGCGCCCGCGCCGGCCGAGCCGGACAGGCACGAAATCAGCACGCCGCCTGCGACTCCGCGGCGCGGCTGGTGGCGTCGGGGCGGCTGAGCCGATAAGCTTCCGCCAGACTTCGCCGGGGGGCGTTCGGAGCCGAGACGTGAGTTCAAGACCCCTTCGCTTCCTGCGCGCCACGGTGGGCGCGGCGGCCGTGCTCGCCGGGGCGGCCCTCGCCCCGGCGCCGGCCGTGGCGCAGCAGGACGGCGGGGTCTCGATCATCCGCGACACCGAGATCGAGGAGATCCTGCGCAAGGACTCCGACCCGATCTTCGTCGCCGCCGGCCTCGACCCGAAGAGCGTCCAGATCCACATCGTCGGCGACAAGGAGCTGAACGCCTTCTCGGCCGCCGGCCAGCAGGTGTTCCTGAACACCGGCCTGATCGTCGAGGCCAAGAACCCGAACCAGCTGATCGGCGTGATCGCGCACGAGACCGGCCACATCGCCGGCGGCCACATCGCGCGCTCCGGCGAGATGGGGCACGCGGGCATGGGCCCGCTGATCCTGGGCATGGGCCTCGGCATCCTGGCGGCCATCGCCGGGGCGCCCGACGCGGCGGCGGGACTGATCTACTCGTCGACCTACTTCGCCCAGCTGTCGGTGCTCGGCTATTCGCGGACGCAGGAATCGGCGGCCGACCAGGCGGCGGTCGGCTATTTGGAGCGCAGCGGCCAGTCGGCCGAGGGCCTGGTCGAGTTCTTCGACAACTTCCGCTACCAGGAGGTGTTCTCGGACGACAAGAAGTACCCCTTCTTCCGCGACCACCCCTTGAGCGACGACCGCATCGAGGCCCTGGCGGCCAGGGCCGCGCAGCAACCGCACTTCCATGCCGTCGACAGCCCGCAGGCCCTGGCCGAGCACGCGATCATGCGCGCCAAGCTGGAGGGTTTCCTGAACCCGCCGGCCCAGACCTTCGTCGAGTATCCGGAAACCGACACCTCGTTCCCGGCCCGCTACGCGCGGGCGATCGCCTACTACCGCGAGACCGAGACCGACAAGGCGATCAAGGCCATCGACGCCCTGATCGCCGAACAGCCCAACAACCCGTATCTCTGGGAGCTGAAGGGCCAGGTGCTGTTCGAGGCCGGCCGGCCGAAGGAGGCCGAACCGGCGCACCGCCGCTCGGTCGAGCTGAAGCCGGACGCGCCGCTGCTGCGCATCAACCTCGGTCAGACGCTGATCGCCACCGACGACAAGGCCAAGCTCGACGAAGCCGTCACGCACATCAACCGCGCCCTGACCCAGGAGCCCGACAATGCGCTGGGCTGGCGGCTGCTGTCGGAGGCCTATGACGCCAAGGGCGAGCCCGGCGAGGCGCGGCTGGCGGCCGCGGAGCAGAACTTCTACCTCGGGCAGATGCAGGACGCCCGCACCTTCGCCCTGCGCGCCCGCGAGCTTCTGAAGAAGGACACGCCCGAGTGGCGGCGCGCGACCGACATCGTCCTGGCGTCCAAGCCGACGCCGGAAGAGCTGCGCGAGATCAACAGGCCCGGATGAAAAGCGTACCCCTCAAGGCCGCCGCCCTGGCGGCCCTGCTGCTGGCCTCGGCCGCCCTTGCCGCCTGCAACCGCACCGCCACCGACGACAAGGTCTTCGGCGACCGGGTGCGCGCCTACCTGCTGGAGCACCCCGAGGTGATCCAGGAGGCGGTGCAGAAGCTGCAGGACAGGCAGGAACAGGCCGCCCTCGCCCAGACCACCCAGGCGATCCCCCGACTGCGCGCCGCCATCGAGCGCGACCCGCACGACTTCGTGGTCAACCCGAACGGCCGCGTCACCGTCACCGAGTTCTACGACTACCGCTGCCCGCACTGCGCCAACGTGGCGCCGAAGGTCGCGGCCTTCATCAAGGAGCATCCCGACGTCCGCTTCGTGTTCAAGGAATCGCCGATCTTCGGCCCGACCTCGGAGCACGCCGCGCGCGCGGCCCTGGCGGTGAAGGCGGACGGCGGCGACTACCTCGGCCTCTACCAGGCGCTCATGACCGCCCACGGCCTCGACGATGAGATGATCGACAAGCTCGCCGCCCAGCACGGCGCCAGGCCGGCCACCCTCGCCTCCGCCGACGCTGCGAAGGCGGCCAACGAACAGCTCGCCCGCACGGCGCAGCTGTTCCACGACCTCGCCCTGGGCGGCACCCCGTCCTTCATCGTCGGCGACCAGGTGGTCCCTGGCGAGGACATGGACGCCGTCCGCACCCTGGTCGCCCAGCTCCTCGCCAAGAAGAGCTGAGGGACGACGGCTACGCCGCTTTGTGGACCACGAAGCACACCAAGCACACGAAGGGGCCCGGGTAGCGGCCGCGCGCAGCGCGATCCCTTCGAGGCTCGGGCGGCTGAAGCTTGGGCTTCTTAACGCAGAGGGCGCAGAGAAGGCGCGGAGGTCGCGGAGATTCTGAGCCCCTCTGCGCTCTCTGCGCCTTCTCTGCGATCTCTGCGTTAAAATACGGCGTCGCCTCCGGCGCGGCGTTTCAGACTAGGCACGGCCCCTTGGTGTGCTTGGTGGTCCCCCTCTTGAGCGCCCTTGACGGGTTTCAGATCAGGCCCGCCAGGGGCGACGAGGGTTCGGCGTACATGCGCCTGGGCATCCGGCCCGCGAGGTAGGCTTCGCGGCCGGCGATCACGGCGTGCTTCATGGCCCGGGCCATGCGCACCGGGTCCTTGGCCCCCGCGATGGCGGTGTTCATCAGCACCGCGTCGCAGCCGAGCTCCATGGCCAGCGTCGCGTCCGAGGCCGTGCCGACGCCGGCGTCCACCAGCACCGGCACCTTGGCCTGCTCGACGATCAGGCCGATGTTCAGCGGGTTCTGGATGCCGAGCCCCGAGCCGATCGGCGCCCCGGCCGGCATGATCGCCGCGGCGCCCGCGTCCTCCAGCTTCTGGCAGTAGACCGGGTCGTCGGTGCAATAGACCATCACCGTGAAGCCGTCGGCGATCAGCAGCTTCAGGGCCCGCAGCGTCTCCTCCATGTCCGGATAGAGGTGCTTGGTGTTGGACAGGACCTCGAGCTTGACCAGGTCCCAGCCGCCCGCCTCGCGCGCCAGGCGCAGGGTGCGCACCGCCTCCTCGCCGGTGAAGCATCCGGCGGTGTTGGGCAGGAAGGTGAAGCGATCCGGCTTCACGTAGTCGACCAGCATCGGCTGGCTGCGGTCGGAGAGGTTCACGCGGCGCAGCGCCACCGTCACGATCTCGGCCCCGGCCGCCTCGGCGGCGGCGGCGTTCTCGGCGTAGTCCTTGAACTTGCCGGTGCCGACGATCAGCCGCGAGTGGAACGTGCGGCCGGCCACCGTCCAGGTGTCCTCGGTCGCGCTGTCGATCGTGTCGGTCAATGAGCCGTCCATGGCGAGTTTCTCCACTATCCCCCACCGATAAAATGCACGACCTCAAGCCGGTCGCCGTCGGCGAGCCGCGTGGACGCATAGGCCGAACGCGGAACGATCTCGAGATTGCGCTCGACCGCGACCTTGCGCGGATCGAGGTCGAGCCTCGCCACCAGGTCGGCGACCGTGGCCACCGCCTCGAAACTCCGCTCCTCGCCGTTCAGCGTCAGACGCACGCGATCCGCCTCATCGAAGGTCGCAGCCTTGTGAGCCCCCCCGCCCGGCGATACAAGACGCGCCGAACCGGACGGCGGGGGTGAATGTCGAATCCGATCTATGTGCTGAGCGGCCCCAACCTCAACCTCCTGGGGGTCCGCGAGCCGGAGATTTACGGTCGCCAGACGCTCGACGACATCCGGCTTCTGTGTGAAGCCAGGGCGAAGGCGCATGGCCGCACCGTGGTGTTCCGGCAGAGCAACCACGAGGGGCAGCTGATCGACTGGGTCCAGGAGGCCCGCACGCAGGCCTGCGCCTTGATCATCAACCCGGCGGGCTATGGTCACACCTCCGTGGCCCTGCTCGACGCGCTGAAAACTCTGGCTATACCTGTCATCGAGTGCCACCTGTCGAATCCGGCGGCGCGGGAGGAGTTCCGCCGGACGACGTATGTCTCGCTGGCCGCCACCGGCGTCGTCTCCGGCTTCGGGGCGGCGAGCTACGAACTGGCCGTCGAGGCCGCCTGCGGCCTGACCAAGGCCTGAACCGCCCGGCGAACCCCGGCCCTAGCAGCAAGGTTATTTGCTTCATGTCCACTCCCAAGGCTCCCGCCGATCCTTTCGACGCGCGCCTGGTGCGCAAACTGGCCGACATCCTGAACGACACCGGCCTGTCGGAGATCGAGGTGGAGCGCGGCGATCTGAAGATCCGCGTCGTCCGCCAGGTCAGCGCGCCCGCCGCCGTCTACGCCGCCGCCCCGGCGCCCCTGCCCGCCGCCGCGGCGGCCGCACCGGCTGCTCCTGCCGCCGCGGCCCCTTCGGAGCCTGCCCTGCCGGCCGGCGAGGTGGTCAAGTCGCCGATGGTCGGCACCGTCTACCTGCAGCCCGCGCCCGGGGCCGACCCGTTCGTGAAGGTCGGCGACCGCGTCGACGCCGGCCAGACCCTGCTGCTGATCGAGGCCATGAAGACCATGAACCCGATCACCGCGCCGCGTGCGGGCCGCGTGGTGCAGTTCGTCGTCGCCGACTCCCAGCCCGTCGAGTTCGGCGAGCCCCTGGTGGTGATCGAGTAGCGGCCCCGTGTTCGAAAAGATCCTCATCGCCAACCGCGGCGAAATCGCCCTTCGCGTCCATCGTGCCTGCAAGGAGATGGGCATCTCGACGGTGGCGGTGCACTCCGAGGCCGACACCAGCGCCATGCACGTGCGCCTGGCCGACGAGAGCGTCTGCATCGGCCCCGCGCCGATCGCCAAGAGCTACCTGAACATCCCCTCGATCATCGCCGCCTGCGAGATCACCGGGGCCCAGGCCGTGCACCCGGGCTACGGCTTCCTCAGCGAGAACGCGCGCTTCGCCGAGATCGTGACGGCCCACGGCTTCACCTTCATCGGCCCCAAGCCCGAGCACATCCGGGTCATGGGCGACAAGATCGCCGCCAAGCAGGCGGTGAAGGCCGCCGGCATCCCCGTGGTGCCGGGCTCCGATGGGGCGCTGAAGACCGAGGCCGAAGCCATGGCCGCGGCCGAGGAGATCGGCTTTCCGGTGCTGATCAAGGCCGCCGCCGGCGGCGGCGGGCGCGGCATGAAGGTCGCGAAGAGCCGCGAGGAGCTGGCCGAGGCGGTCGCCACTGCGCGGGCCGAGGCCCAGGCCGCGTTCGGCGACGACGCGGTCTACATGGAGCGCTACCTGTCGACGCCGCGGCACATCGAGCTGCAGGTGATCGCCGACAGCTTCGGCAATGTCTGCCACCTGGGCGAACGCGACTGCTCGCTGCAGCGCCGCCACCAGAAGGTGCTCGAGGAAGCCCCCTCCCCGGCCATCGATGCGGCCGCCAGGGCCAGGATCGGCCAGGTCGTGGTCGATGCGATCCGGGCCATCGGCTACCTGGGCGTCGGCACCATCGAGTTCCTGTACGAGAACGGCGAGTTCTTCTTCATCGAGATGAACACCCGCCTGCAGGTCGAGCACCCGGTCACCGAGGCGATCACCGGCATCGACCTGGTGCGCGAGCAGATCCGCATCGCCGCAGGCCTGCCGCTGTCGTTCACCCAGAACGAGGTGGTGTTCGAGGGCCACGCCATCGAGTGCCGGATCAACGCCGAGAACCCGCGCACCTTCGCCCCGTCGCCGGGCCTGATCACCGACTTCCACGCCCCCGGCGGCCTGGGCGTGCGCCTCGATTCGGCGATCTACGCCGGCTATTCGATCTCGCCGTTCTACGACAGCCTGGCCGGCAAGCTGATCGTGCACGGCCGCGACCGGGTGGAGTGCATCGCACGCCTGAAGCGCTGCCTGGGCGAGATGGTCGTCGGCGGCATCGAGACCACCATCCCCCTGTTCCAGGACCTGCTGGTCGACCCGGACATCCTGGAAGGCCGCTACAACATCCACTGGCTGGAACGCTGGATCGCGGCCCAGGGCTGACGCGGGCGGGGTGCGCCGGCCACCGGCGAGTGTTGCATCCCCGCAACCGGGCGGAAACGCATGACGTTATCCCCAGAATGAGGGTACGAACGGGCGCCTTCGCGGCCCGGTATGCCTGTCATACTATCGTTTCTGAGACCGGCGGGACGGCCATGGACGAGGGCGAGAGGGCGAGGGAGGCGAGCCGGCGCGTGGGCTTCACCGCCGACGACCTCTTGGCCTGCTATCGGCGCGGCGTGTTCCCGATGGCCGATGCGCGCCACGACGAGCGCGTGTTCCTGGTCGACCCGGCCCGGCGCGGCGTCATTCCGCTGGGCGGCTTCCATGTCTCACGGCGCCTGGCGCGCACGATCCGCGCCGACCGGTTCGAGGTCCGCATCGACACCGCCTTCGAGGCCGTGATCGACGCCTGCGCGGCGCCGCGGCCCGGACGGCTGGAGACCTGGATCAACGGCCCGATCCAGACCCTGTGCCAGCAGCTCCACCAGCGCAACATGGCTCACAGCGTCGAATGCTGGCGCGAGGGCCGGCTGGTCGGCGGCCTCTACGGCGTCTCGGTCGGCGCCGCCTTCTTCGGCGAGAGCATGTTCAGCCTGGAGCGCGACGCCAGCAAGGTCGCCCTCGCCCATCTGGTGGGGCGCCTGCGCTGCGGCGGCTACCGCCTGCTCGACGCCCAGTTCATCACCGACCACCTGGCCAGTTTCGGCGCGGTCGAGATCAGCCGGGCCGACTATATGCTCAGGCTCGCCGACGCGCTGGGCCAGCGCGCGGACTTCCGCAGGCTGGACCTTCAGGCCCCGGGGGCCGCCGCGCTGCAGGCGATCAGCCAGGCGTCGTAGACCGGGTGCTCCAGCGGGTGCAGCCCCGGCGCCGTGGCGAACATCCAGCCCTTGTAGACCTGTTTCCTCGGCGGCGGGGCGTGGCCCGGAACCGCCGGGGGCTGGGATTCGACGATCAGATAGGCGGCCGACTGCGGCTGCGGGTCGTCGACGCCGGTGGTCTCGCAGGTCTTCACCTGGAAGACGAGGGTCTTGTAGCGGATGCGCCGGCCGACCGGGACCTCGAAGCGGATGGTCTCGGCCGTGACCTTGTCCAGCGCCTGCATGATCGCCGCGGTGCTGCGGATCGGCTTGGGCGGCTCGGCCGGCTTCACCGGCGCGGCGTTGGCCTGGGCGGCGGCCGCCCCCTTGGCCTGGGCGCCGTCGGTCTCGTTCGCCGGCGGGGCGGCTTCGTCGGCCGGGGCGGCGAGCTGGGAGGTGGCGTTGCCTGGGGCGGCGGGCGCGGCTTCCTCGGCCGGGGCCGAAGGCGGCGCGGGCGGCGAAGGCTTGACCTTCTCTGGCGCGGAGGGTTTCGCCGGCTTGTCGGGGGTGATCACCGGCGGCGCGCCCTGCGCGGACACCAGGCCGGCCGAACCGGCGACGAGCATCGCCGCCAGGGCGACGCGCCAGCGGCGAGCGATCACTCGGGCGACCATGCCTGATAGTCCCCGGTGGCCTTCTGGCGCTCGCCCCCGCGGGCGATCGAGCCCTTCGGCCGCCAGGCCCACATGGTGCCGGTCAGGTTCGGCTGGTGGTCCTTCTCCCACACCTTGCGCGGCAGCGGCGAAGTGGTCGGCGGATCGACGAAGGTGTGGTGCAGCCAGCCGTGCCATTCGGCCGGCACCTTGGAGGCGTCGGCGTAGCCCTTGTAGATCACGTAGCGGCGCTTGCGGCCGTCGTAGCTCTTCTTCGTGTCCCGGGCTTCGTAGTAGCGGTTGCCGAAGTCGTCCTCGCCCACGAACACGCTGTTGCTGCCGATCTGGAAGCGCGCGCCGATCGTGGCGCCGTTCCACCAGGTGAAGATGGCTTTGAGCACTGTGCGTCAGATTCCCGAAGAGACGCGCCGGTTATAGGAGCGCCGCCGTGGGGCGTCCAGGGTCGCGGCGCGGGATGCGCCGGGCCGTCGCAGGGCGGTCAACGCGTGATGACTTGCCGCGCGGCCCGGTGCAAGACTGGGGGCGGAAACGCCGGAGACCGGGATGCAGACCGAATTGATCGAGCAGAGCTTCGAAATCGCCGCCGAGCGCTGCGAGGACCTGACGCCGCTGGTCTATGCGCGCCTGTTCCGCGAGCACCCGGAGATGGAGCCCCTGTTCTGGCGCGACACCAACGGCGCCATCAAGGGCGAGATGCTGTCGCGTGTGATCCAGGCGATCCTCGATTTCGTCGGCGAGCGGCTATACGCCCACACCCTGATCCAGTGCGAGGTGATCACGCACGAGGGCTACGACGTCCCGCCCCAGACCTTCCGCCTGTTCTTCGGCATCGTCGCGGCGACCCTGAAGGACGTCGTCGCCGACGACTGGACGGCCGCCATGGACGCCGCCTGGACCACCCTCCTCACCGACCTCGACTTCTACGTCACCCACCCCGACCAGAGCCAGACGACGCCCCACCCGGTCCACGCCTGAGCGGTGACGCGCCGCGCTTTCCGACTGCTGGAGGCGAGCCGAAAACGGCGTCAGCCAGGGGCGCAGGAACCTGGAAGCGGACGTAACCAACGTCTGAGACGGGTGGATTGTGTTGAAAAAGGCCGGTTGAATCGATGAGTCCTGGCTGATTCACTCCTGTCCGAAGCGGGAGTGCGCAGCATGATGGGTGAGCGCCGGGTCGATCAGGGGGCGCTGTTCTACGAGTTCTCGCTGGAGCGTC
>DASZQQ010000201.1:0-4751 GCA_035549595.1 Caulobacteraceae bacterium | reverse complement strand
AGGATGGCCGACAGGACGACCTTCCAGGCCGCGGTGCGCAGGGTGACCCGCTGCCCGCCCCAGCGGCCGCGCCAGCGCTGCTCGGCGGCGGCGATCACCTGGGGAATGCCGCTGCCCGCGGATTCCGGAGCAAAGCGGCGCGTCAGCCAGGCGACGCCCGCGAAGCCGGCCGGCAGCAGGGCCAGGGTGGCCCAGGGAGAGAGGGCGTAGAGGCGGGCGTGGACCTCCATCGCCGCGTCCGACAGACGCGCGAAGAAGGCCGCGGCCAGGCCGCCGATGATGGCGACGGCGACGATGACCGCCATCCGCCAGGTGCGGCGCAGGTGGAGTCCTGCAAGGGCGTCGCGGCGTCTGCGGGGCCGGTTGTCGAGGGAAAGCTGCACGGCGATACGGCTATGGCCCCAGCGCCGGGAGGCTGCAAGGGGCCCTACATCGCCTCCTTCAGTCCGGCACGATGCGGCGCAGCCTCATCGGTCGAGCACGCCGGCCCAGGCCTTCTCGGCGACCTCGTGAGCGGAGTCCTCGATGAGGTCGCCGTGCGACAGCACGATGCGTTGGAAGTCCCACGCCAGAATGCGCCGGAGCGACTTTGCCGCCGCCGGCCTGTCTCGCCAGCCCATCCGATACTCCGGCGCAGGCCCCGGGTTGTTCCACATGTGCAGGACGTACTTGAACAGGAGCTTCAACGCTCCGCCGACACGGGGCGTCGCGTCGGTGAAGTTCTCGATCAGGTCGACAAGCAGCAGCGTGCGGCTGGCCCGGTGGAACATGGCGACCTCGCTCATGATCCGACCGCCCTGGACGAGGACCTGGTCGATCTCCTCGGCCCAGTCCGCAGGCGCGACGTCGCCGAGGACGTGATCGTATTTCAGGCCGCGTCGCCTGAGCTCGGACCCTGGACAGATCCAGGTCTTCGCCTGGGGAAACGCCGCCTGCGCCTTTGCCGCGTACAGCTGGTGGAAGTTCCCTGGCACGATGATGTGCGCGACCGGACCAAGCGCCGATATCTCTTCGGCCATCGCAGGGCCAATGGGGCAGGGCGAGTGCAGCATCAGAGCGCCGGAGGCGAGGCGGATCACCGTCATGCGCGCCTCGAAGCGCATACCGGCCAATCGCACCGGATAGGCGCAGAGCCATATCCGGCCGGGCGCAAAAGGCGTCAGTGGCACCGCGATCCTCCGGCGCTAGAGGTTCAGGACGCGCTTGCGCGCGCCCTCATCCAGCGATCAGCCCGCGCGCGACCTCAGCGCCGCTTCCAGGTCGGCGTAGGTGGCGAAGCCGAGCCTCGGCGTGACGTCGCGCGTCCAGATCGCGTCCATCGCCTCGGCGATCTCGGCCGGCATCTCTTGCCGGTGCGAGCCGACCTTGCCCTCGCGGACCTTGGCCGAGTCGCTGCCGGGCGGCAGGCCGCAGCGCTCCTCGGAGATGCGCCGCATCATGGCGTCGTCGAAGCGGTCCTTGTGCGCCAGCATGTAGGGCAGGGACGAGCGCTCGAGCGTGAGCGCCAGGAGCTCGTCGTCGAGCGGGATGCCGCAGAAGGCGGCCAGGCGCCGGATGTGCGTCTCCGGCTCGGCGCTCATGTGCTCGTAGGAGAAGACGAGGACGCCGGGTTTGTCCTTTTGCTCCCACCAGCTGACGAGGTGGTTCCAGTAGCCGTAGCCGGGCCGCTGTTCGCGCAGCCAGCCCTGGGCGTAATCCGCCAGCGGAATCGAGCCGCGCTCGAAGAACCAGCCCTCCATGAAGCGGTAGTTGGAGACCAGCGCGTCCTTGGGGTCGCGCAGGGAGACCACGGCCTTGGCCCCCCTGGGCAGGAGGTCGTAGGTGAGGTGGCTCTTGAACCCGCGCGGCTCGGCGCGTTGCTCGGCGTTGATGTCGATGCCGCAGGTGATCGCGGTCTCGATCCAGGGGACGACGCGGCTGATGTCGTCGAAGTCCATGTCGCCGCGCGTGCGCAGGGTGTGGAAGGTCTGCTGCAGCCAGGTGGTGCCGCACTTGCCGAAGGGCGTGATGACCACGTCGGTGGGCCGGGGGCGCCAGGCCTTGATCGAGGCGGCGATCTCCTTCGGGTCGAAGAAGGGGGCCTGCAATTCGGCCATTTCGGCCATGCTGCGCGCGCGTCGCCTAGTCTGGGCGTCCATCGTCCTCTCCCCTCGGGTTTCGCCCATTGCAGCGGCCGCGGCCGCCGCGCGCAAGTCAGGCCAGCGTCATGTCCAGGCCGCCGACGCCGCTCGGCCTGATGCCGGGGAGTTTCAGGCCGATCCACTGGGTGACGGCGGCGTTGACGGCGGCGGGCTGTTCCTGGGCCATCCAGTGCCCGGACTTCACCAGGCGCTCGGTCAGGTCCGAGCAGTCGCGCCGCATCGGCTTGGGAAGATCGGACTGGATGGTCTCGCAGACGTAGTCGTAGGCGGCGTGCAGGAAGAGCACCGGCAGGTCGATGCGGCCGCCGTTCTTCGCCTCCCTGGCGTACGCGGTGTTGAGCGCGGCGTTCATGTACCAGCTGTCGGGACCGAACATGCCGTTGCGCGACAGGCCTTCGACGTAGGTGGCGAGGTCCTGCTCGGTCAGGACGTCCTCGTCGCGCGGCAGGTCCGGGGCCTGGCCGCCGAAGGGCGTGAACCAGCCCTTGTTGCGGCGGATCATGGAGAGCAGCGTCGGCTGGCCGGCGCCGGAGGGGTCGCCCTTGCGGAACATCATCCGCACGGTGTTGGAGATGTTGGCCTCGAACGCCTTCACCGCGTCGGGGAAGCTTTCCTCGTAGTAGAGCTGGTAGTCCCACTGGCCGGCCGGGAAGTCGGCCTCGGGATAGATGCGCCGGTCGACCAGGGGGATGATGTTGGCCGGGGCGAAGCCCTCCTTGATGTAGGGCACGCAGAGGTTGGCGACGCCGTGACAGCGGTCGGGGTGGTGGCTGGCGAGGCTCCAGACCACGGGCGCGCCCCAGTCGTGGCCGACGAAGATCGCCTTCTCGCGGCCGGTGGCCTCGAGCAGCTCCAGCATGTCCTGGACGCTCTCGCGCAGCTGGTAGTCCTCGTGCCGCGAATAGACGCTGGAGCGGCCGTAGCCACGCATGTCCGGCGCGATGGCGCGGAAGCCGAGGCCGGCGAACACGGGCAGCTGGTGGCGCCAGCTGATCGAGAGCTCGGGCCAGCCGTGCACGAAGATGATCAGCGGCCCGTCCTCGGGGCCGGCGGCCAGGTAGGCGCTGGTGTGCCGGCCCGTCCTGACCTTGTGTTCCGTGACGTCGGTCCTGGCGGCGCCGGTCATGCGATCTGTCTCCCCTTGCGTCCGCGGGACGCTAGTACGGCAGCCGCAACGTCACCAAACGACGATTGGCATTCAGGCGAGGATATCGGCGAGCGCGGCCAGCAGCCGGTCGGTCTGGTCCGGCGTCCCGACGGTGATCCTCAGGAAGTCGCCGGTGCGCGGGCCGGGGAAGTGGCGCACGAGCACGGCGCGTTCGCGCAGCGCGGCGGCGAGGTCGGCGCCGGCGCGGCCAGGGCGGCGGGCGAAGACGAAGTTGGCGGCCGACGGCAGCACCTCGCATCCGAGCGCCAGCAGCCCGTCCGTCATCCGCGTCCGCTCGGCGACGATCTTCGCACGGGAAGCGTCGAACCAGGCCGCGTCCTCGATGGCGGCGGCCGCGCCGGCCTGGGCGAGGCGCGAGAGCGGATAGGAGTTGAAGCTGTCCTTGACCCGGGTCAGGGCCTCGATCAGCGCCGCGGCGCCCATCGCCCAGCCGACGCGAAGGCCCGCCAGCGCGCGCGACTTGGAGAGGGTCTGGACCACCAGCAGGTTCGGATGTTCGGCGATCAGCGGCGCGGCGCTCTCGCCGCCGAAGTCGACGTAGGCCTCGTCGACGACGACCGGGATGTCGGGGTGCTCGGCCAGGAGGCGTGCGATGTCGGCGCGGGGCAGGGGGACGCCCGTGGGGGCGTTGGGGTTGGCGACGATGATCGCCCCGGCCGGGCGCCGGTAGTCCTCGACGCGCACGCGCCAGTCGGCGTCCAGCGGCACGGTCTCGAAGGCGACGCCGTGGAGGCGAGCCCAGACCGGATAGAAGCTGTAGGTCACGTCCGGGAAGAGCAGCGGCGCGTCGTGCTTCAGCAGGCCGGCGAAGGCGTGGCTGAGCACCTCGTCCGAGCCGTCGCCGACGAACACCTGGTCGGGGATGAGGCCCTCGCGGGCGGCGATCGCCTGGCGAAGGGCGAGCGACGTCGGGTCGGGGTAGAGCCGCATGCTCTCGTCGGCGGCGGCGCGGATGGCGTCCAGCGCCTTCGGCGAAGGGCCGAACGGGCTCTCGTTGGTGTTCAGCTTGACCAGGTCCGGGATGCGCGGCTGCTCGCCCGGGACGTAGGGCTTCAAGGTGTGGACGAGGTCTGACCAGTAGCGGCTCATGGGCGCTCCCTAGTTCGCGGCGCCGGCTGCCGCAAGGTCGGGGGAGACGGGCGGGCGCGGCGCCGCTAAGGACGTCGGCCAGACACAAGACCAGATCGAGGAGACGCGCGATGCAGGTGAAGGACCGGATCGTGGTGGTGACGGGCGCGGCGAGCGGGATCGGCCGCGCGCTGGCGCTGCGGTTCAAACAGGAGGGGGCGAAGCTGGTCGTCTGCTCCGACGTCAACGAGGCGGGGGTGAAGGAGACGGCCAGCATGGTCGGCGGCATCGCCTTCGTGACCGACGTCTCGAAGGAAGCCGACATCCAGCACCTGATCGAGACGGTGGAGACCTACCACGGGCCGATCGACCTC
>DASZQQ010000200.1:0-1631 GCA_035549595.1 Caulobacteraceae bacterium | reverse complement strand
CTCCTCTGGACCCTGCTGCGTCACGGCCTGGTGGAATGAGTGAAGGCCCCGGTCGGGGAACGACCTATGTCGTCGGCGCCGGACTGGCCGGCCTTTCCGCAGCCGTCGCCCTGGCGGCCGAGGGCCACGCCGTCGAGCTGATCGAGGGCGCCGCCCAGGCCGGCGGCCGCTGCCGCTCGTACCTCGACCCGGCGCTGAACAGCGTCATCGACAACGGCAACCACCTGGTCCTGTCCGGCAACCACGCTGTGATGGACTATCTGGCGACGATCGGCGCGGCGGACCGGCTGGCCGGCCCCGAGGAAGCCGAGTTCGACTTCGCCGACGTGCGCGACGGGCGCCGCTGGCGCGTGCTGCCGAACCCCGGCCCCCTGGCCTGGTGGGTGCTCTCGCCGCACCGGCGCCCGCCCGGCGCCAGGCTGGCCGACTTCCTGGGCCTCGTGGCCCTGCTGATCCCGCGCGCCGACCGGCGCATCGACCAGGTGCTGAAGTGCGAGGGCGCACTTTGGGAGCGGCTGCTGCACCCGTTCCTGCTGGCGGCGCTCAACACCGACCCGGCCGGCGCCTCGGCGGCGCTGGCGGCGGCCGTGGTGCGCGAGACCCTGGCGCTCGGCGGGCGCGCCTACCGCCCCCGGATCGCGACGCCGACCCTGGGCGCGGCCTTCGTCGAGCCGGCGCTCGCCTTCCTGGCCGCCAAGGGCGCGGGCGTGCGCCTGGGCCAGCGGGTCCGACAGCTCGTCTTCGACGGCGGGGCCGTGACCGGGCTGGTGCTGCCGGACCGGACGATCGAGATCGGTCCGGGCGACCGGGTGATCCTGGCGACGCCGCCCTGGGCCGCTGCCGAGCTCGTGCCGGACCTGACCGTCCCCGACCGGTTCGAGGCGATCGTCAACGGCCACTTCCTGACCCGGCCCCCGCCCGGCGCCCCGGCCATGGTCGGGGTGATCGGCGGCACGGCCGAGTGGGTTTTCGCCTTCGAGGACCGCATCTCGGTCACCGTCAGCGGCGCCGAGCGCATCGCCGACCAGGACCGCGAGGCCCTGGCGCGCGCGTTCTGGAACGACATCCGCGCCGTCCACCGCCTGCCCGAGGCCATGCCCGCCTGGCAGATCGTCAAGGAGCGCCGCGCCACATTCCTGGCCACCCCCGAGCAGAACGCCCGCCGCCCGGGCGCACGCACGGCCTGGACGAACCTCATCCTGGCCGGCGACTGGACGGCCATCGGCCTGCCCGCGACCCTGGAAGGGGCGATCCGCTCCGGCCACACCGCCGCGCGGCTGGCCGCGGCATCCTAGTGGCCGGGAGATGACGGCCCGCCTCGTCGCCGCCGTCGGCCTGCAACGAGAAGCCGCGATCCTCGCCGGGGCCCTGCCGGGTGCGGCCATCGTGGTCGGCGGCGGCCAGCAGGCGCGCCTGGCCGCCGAGCTGGCGGCGGCGGTTACGGCGTCGACGCCGGCGGTGCTCAGCTTCGGCCTCTGCGGCGCCCTCGATCCGGCGCTGAAGGCCGGCGACCTCGTGTTCGAGACCGCCGATCCCGGCTGGGCTGCCGCCCTCACCGCCGCCGGCGCGCGCCCCGCCGTCGTCCTCGGCCAGGACACGATCGCCGCCTCCGCCGCCGGCAAGGCCGCCCT
>DASZQQ010000199.1:0-17778 GCA_035549595.1 Caulobacteraceae bacterium | reverse complement strand
GACGACGATCCTGCCGACCTCGGGATGCAGGCGCAGAAGCCGCCCGGCTTCGCGGCGCGCCTCGGCCGCTGCGCCGAACGCCGCCGACAGATCACCCGCCGGCTCGCCGTCTTCCCGCTCCAGGCTGAACAGGAACATCATCGCAGGCGGAGACCAGCCTCCCGGGGGCAAGGATGGCGGGCGGCGGTTGGGACGCCGCCCGCCCAGGAGATGCGCCTCGCGACTGGAGAGACGAACGAGGCGGGGGTTCAATGCGCGGCCGGCGGTTAACGCGCGTTGACAATTCGAACGCCGTTATCGCTCGCGTGCACGGAACGGGTATGTGTATTGACACTTGAAATGTCATCATTTGCGGCCGCACGCATCGGCAGGCCCGCCCTTGACGGCCCGGCCGGGGAGGACGCGGACTGGCCGCCGGAGCGGGAGCCGGGACCATGGCGCAGCACTTCGTCTGCCTGACGTTCGACCTCGACAACACCTCGGGCGGGATCGCGCGGGGCATGACCACGCCGACGATGATCTCGCGCGGCGACTACGGCATGGTCGGGACCGAGCGGCTCGTGAAGCTGCTGGCCGCCCAGGAGATCCTCGGGACCTGGTTCGTCCCCGGCCACACGATCGAATCCTATCCGGCCTCGTGCCG
Organism: Caulobacteraceae bacterium; assembly: GCA_035549595.1. Lineage (GTDB taxonomy): Bacteria > Pseudomonadota > Alphaproteobacteria > Caulobacterales > Caulobacteraceae > Acaudatibacter. The sequence goes on along the minus strand of DASZQQ010000199.1, from coordinate 17,135 downwards.
GGCGGTCGCCGAGGCCGGGCACGAGATCGCCCATCACGGCTGGACGCACCGCGTGCCGGCCAGCCTCTCGCGGGACGAGGAGGAGCAGGAGCTTGTCCGCGGGATCGCGGCCATCGAGGCGCTCACCGGGCGGCGCCCGCGCGGCTACCGCTCGCCGGCCTGGGACCTCAGCCCGCATTCGATCGAGCTCCTGCTGAGGCACGGCTTCACCTACGACTCCAGCCTCATGGGCCACGACTACCTGCCCTACCAGGCGCGGGACGGCGACCAGGCGCCGCTGGAGGCGCCGATGGTCTTCGGGCCCGACACGACGCTGGTGGAGATGCCGATCAGCTGGTCGCTCGACGACTATCCGGTGTTCGAATACATGCGCAGCCCGACCGGCCTGAACCCGGGGCTGATGAACGCGGGCCTGGTGCTCGACAACTGGTTCGCCGACTTCCGCTACATGGCCGAGCACTACGACTGGGGCGTGCTGACCTACACCTTCCACCCGCACGTGATCGGCCGCGGCCACCGCATGCTGATGCTGCAGGGCCTGATCGAGCGCCTGCGGGCGGCCGGCGCGGTGTTCCTGACGATGGAACAGGCGGTCGCGGAATACCGCGCAAGCTTCCCGGACGGCCGCTCCGAACGCGGCCGGTGAAGCCTCAGCGCGCGCCGGGGCCACGCAGGCGGGCGAGGATCGGCCGGTCGAGCGCCAGGGGCCCCGCGCCGCCCAGCACCAGGGCGAAGAGGGCGGCGAGGTAGAGCAGGTCGGTCTCGTAGCCCGGCTGGCCGAAGCGCGCGCCGGCCGCGGTCACCGACTGCAGCTTGATGGAGCTGAAGCCGTTGGGCATGTGCACGGTGACGATCGCCACCGCCAGGACGACGGTCATGGGCACGGCGGCGACGTTGACGAAGAGGCCGGCCAGGATGGCCGCGCCGCCGGCCAGCTCGACCACGACCGTGGCCCAGGCCAGCAGGTCCGCCGCGGGCATGCCGAGCGCATGCAGGATGGCGGCGAACGCCTGCGGCCCGCGATGCAGCTTGGCCCAGCCGTGCTCCATGAAGCCGTAGCCGACGATCAGGCGCAGGGGCAGGGCCCACCAGGACCGCGTGAGGGTCGGCGGGGCGAGGGCGATGCGGACGAGAGAGGCGAACATGACCGATAGTTGTCCTCGAGGGTGGCGAAGGTTACGGCGCGACCCTCGGTGCATCGTCCAAGCTTGACCTGGATCGCCGCCAGGCAGACGGTTCGCGCGCTCAATCGGGGGAGGGGGCGAAGGATGACCAGAACGAGGCTCGTGTTCGTCGCGGGTGCGGCGATCGCCGCCGCCACCGTGGCGGCCTGCAGCAAGACGCCGCCGGCGGAACCGGAGGTCGACACCGCCAAGGTGGTCGCGGCGGTGAAGGCGGACGTCCGCCAGCTGGTGGCGGACTTCAACGCCCACGACGCGCCCAAGGCGGTCAGCCACGACGCGCCCGGAATGGTCGGCATGTTCCACGGTGCGCCGAACGTGGTCGGTCCCGACGCGGACCTGGCGCAGACGAAGCAGCAGATGGCCGACCCCCTGGCCAAGGTCGAGGTCAGCAACGAGACCGTCGACGTGGCCGACTCCGGCGACCTGGCCGTCTATCGGGCGACCTACGCCTTCACCACCACCGACCCACACACGAAGAAGCCGGCGGTGGAGCATGGCAACTGGCTGATCGGCTACAGCCAGCAGCCGGGCGGGGCCTGGAAGATCATCTGGAACGTGGTCTCGGACACGCCGGCGCCGGCGCCGGCCAAGGGCTGAAGCGAGGCGGTTCTCAGCGCGCCGGCGCGTCGAGGATCGCAGCCTCCACGCGGCGGTCGGGAATCAGCCACGCCAGGGCGACGGCCAGGTACAGCGCGTCGGAAACGGCGGGGGCGACGAAGGCGAGGCCGACGCCCGACAGATAGACGAACGGCGAGAGCTTGCCCTTCAGGTCGCGGCCGAGGGCGCGCCGCAGCGGGCTGCCTTCGCCCTGGCGACGGATGATCACGCCCTGCATCACGTACCAGGCGATCGCCGGCATGAGCAGCGCGACGCCATAGAGCGCCGTGGGCGCCGGCTCGAAGGCGTGCTCGCCCATCCAGGCCGTGGCGAAGGGCACCAGGCTCAGCCAGAACAGCAGGTGCAGGTTGGCCCACAGGAGGGCGCCGTCCACCTTCGGCACGAGCTGGAAGAAGTGGTGGTGGTTGTTCCAGTAGATGGCGATGTAGACGAAGCTCAGCATGTAGCTGGCGAACAGCGGCCAGAGCGCAGCCAGGTCCTGCAGGCCACCGCCGTGGGGCGGGTGCAGCTCCAGCACCATGATGGTGACGATGATGGCGAGCACCCCGTCGGTGAAGGCCGTCAGACGATCGCGTTCCACGGCTCTTCAAGATCCTTCGGCCCCACCGCGGCCGAGATTGCCGGGCCTTGCGCCACGCCGCAATGACTCGGCCGGCCTTTGAGGGCTCCGCACGTTCCGCCTGTTGGTCCCGCCGCCGAAGCGCGGCAGGACTGGACGGACCGGCGGGGGAGGAGACGGATGGTGTCGGACAGGAGCGGCGCGCGCACGATCGTCCTTTGCGCCCTGGCGGCCATGGCGGAGGGGTTCGACAACCAGTCGATGGGGGTGGCCGCGCCGCGCATGGCGCCGGCGCTGGGGCTGACCCGCGAGCAGCTGGGCCCGGCGTTCAGCGCCAGCGTGTTCGGCCTTCTCATCGGCGCGGTGCTGATCGGACGGATCGCCGACCGGTGGGGGCGCAAGGGCGCGCTGGTCGCCTCGCTGACGGTGTTCGGCGCCTTCTCGATCGCCACGGCGTTCGCGCCGGACCTGAACAGCCTGCTGGCGATGCGGGTGCTGGCCGGGCTCGGCCTCGGCGGGGCCATGCCGAACCTGGTGGCGCTGACGGCCGAGGCGAGCGCGGCCGAGCGGCGGCCGATGCTGGTGACGCTGATGACCGCGGGCCTGTCGCTGGGCGCCGCGGTCGCCGGCCTGGTCGCGGCGGCGCTGCCCTGGCGGGGAGTCTTCTGGGTCGGCGGCCTTACGCCGCTGGCGCTCGCCGGCCTGGCGTGGGCGGCCCTGCCGGAATCGGCGGCGTTCCAGGCCGTCCACGGCGCCGAGGCGGGCGAAGGACGGTCCCGGACCGGCGTCCTGGAGGTCCTGTTCGGCGAGGGCCGGGCGCTGCCGACCCTGCTGCAGTGGGCGGCCTCGTTCTGCGCGCTCCTGACGCTCTACCTGCTGCTCAACTGGCTGCCGACGCTGATGGCGCTGAAGGGCGCCGGCAGGACCGCGGCCAGCCTGGTGTCGGTGCTGTTCAACCTCGGCGGCGCCGCCGGCATCGCCGCCGGGGCCGTCGTGCTCGGCCGGGCCCTGAAGCGGGTCAGCTTCGGCCTGTGGTTCGCGGCCCTGGCCGTATCTCTGGCCGGCCTGGCGCTGGCCCCCGCCGAGCTCGCGGCGCTGGGACCGGCCGCGTTCGTCGCCGGCGCCTTCGTCTCCAGCGCACCGCTGATGCTGCTGGGGTTGGCGCCCGGCTACTACGGCGTGGCGATCCGCGGCACCGGCGTCGGCGTGCTGGTGGCGGTGGGCCGATCGGGGGCGGCGGTCGGGCCGCTGGCGGCCTCGGCCCTGCTGGGGGCCGGCGCGGGGGCCGACGGCGTGCTGCTGGCCATGCTGCCGCTGACCGCGATCGCCGCCGCCGCGACGCTCGCCCTGCTGGGCTGCAAGCCGACGGCGTAAGGGCCGGGGACATGTTCCGCCAGGAACGTGTCCCCTCCAGTTGGATGCCGGAACGGGGACACGAACCTGCCTGCGGCAGGATCATGTCCCCCCAAGCAATGTCCCCAGGCCTCTACTCGGCGGCGATGGCCGGGGCCTTGGCGGCCTGGCCCTCGTAGCGGAACTCGGCGCCGTCGAGGTCGACCTTCGGCAGCACCTCGCGCTCGGTCCAGTAGTCCTGGGTGTGCTGCCACTCGGGCTTGTCGCCGCGGCGCGGCATCTTGTGCATCTCGCGCATCAGGTAGCCCGGATTGAAATCCTCCGGGTCGATCCATGGCAGGCGCGGCATGTCGGCGTCCTCGGGCCGCAGCGCCACGGTGACCTTGGCAACGCCCTTCTTCTGCATGTGCGCCAGCAGGCGGCAGACGAAGTCGCCCAGGATGTCGACGCGCAGGGTCCAACTGGCCCGGAAGTAGCCGAACACCCAGATCAGGTTCGGCACGCCGGTGACCATCATGCCGCGGTAGGTGACGGTGTCGGCGAAGTCGACCGGCTTGCCGTCGACGGTGAACTCGATGTCGCCGAGGACGCACAGGTTGAAGCCGGTGGCGGTGACGACGATGTCGGCCTCCAACACCTGGCCGGACTTCAGGAGGATGCCGTTCTCAACGAAGCGGTCGATCTCGTCGGTGACGACGCTGGCCTTGCCTTCCTTGACCTTCTGGAAGATGTCGCCGTCCGGCACGAAGGCGATGCGCTGGCGCCACGGGCGGTAGCGCGGCGTGAAGTGCTCGGCGGTGATCTCCGGGCCGACGAAGGCCGAGACGCCCGCGAGCAGCTCCTGCTTCACCGCTTCCGGCTCCTCGAACGAGCGCTTGGTGAAGAGGCCGCCCATCTTCAGCCGCTGGCGGCGGACGATCTCGTGGATCCAGTGCTCGTCGATCTCGAGCTCGCGCAGCTGCTCGGCCATGTCGTCGACGTTGCGGCCCGGCACGAAGTAGGTCGGCGAACGCTGCAGCATGGTGACGTGGGCGGTCTCGTCGGCGATCGCCGGGATCACGGTGGCCGCCGTGGCGCCCGAGCCGATCACCAGGACCTTCTTGCCCTTGTAGTCGAGGTCCTTCGGCCAGGTCTGCGGGTGCACGATCTGGCCCTTGAAGTCGGCCATGCCGGCCCACTCGGGGGTGTAGCCCTCGGCGTGGCGGTAGTAGCCCTGGCACATCCACAGGAAGTTGGTGGTGAACCAGACGCGCTCGCCGGTGGCGACGCGCTCGGCCTCGACGGTCCAGAGGTTGGTCTCGCTCGACCAGTCGGAGCGCAGGATGCGGTGGCCGTAGCGGATGTGCCGGCCGATGTCGTTCTCCTCGATCACCTCGCCCATGTACTGGAGGATCTTGTCGGCGGTGGCGATCGGCGTGCCGGTCCACGGCTTGAAGCGGTAGCCGAAGGTGTAGAGGTCGCTGTCGGAGCGGATGCCGGGGTACTGGTGCGTCCACCAGGTGCCGCCGAAGGTCTCCTGGGTCTCGAGGATGACGAAGCTCTTCTCGGGCAGGTTCTGCTTCAGGTGCCAGGCGGACCCGACGCCGGAGATGCCGGCCCCCACGATCAGCACGTCGAAGTGCTGGGCTTTCGTCTGCGCGTCCATCGTTTCCCGGTTCCCTCTCGTTCTCGCCGCTTTGCGGCTTCGCCCCGGCGTTTCCGGGGCCCCTTGGATCAAAGATAACTTATCGCCGATAACAAGGGGCGGCGTCCGCGCGCAAGGGCTGTTGTGCGGATTCGCCGCGATCGGCGGCGCCCGCACGGCGGCGAACGCCTGGCCGGACCCGGCGTCAGCTCTCCCTCCCCTTCATGGCGAAGCCGCCAGGGTGGGGAATGGTGAAGCGCGCAGGGCGCCAGCCGGTGAGCCAGGAGGAAGCGGCTCACTCCCCCACCCTGCTCGCTTCGCGAGCTTTTCCTCCCCACAAAGGGGGAGGGAGGATTTCGACGAGATCGTCAGTTTCCTGCTTCACAAGCGTACGGCTGTTCGCTACAAGTTGACCAAATCGTCAACTAAGGAGCGCCGGAATGAGCATCATCAGGGTCGAGGACGTCGCGTTCGTGCGCTTCCGCGCGCCGGACCTGGGCGCCATGCGGGACTTCCTGGAGGATTTCGGCCTCGTGATCGTCGAGGCGGGGGACGATCGCCTCGTGGCCCGCGGCGCGGGGCCTTCGCCGGTCGCGCACATCACCGAGCGGGGCGAGGCGGGCTTCGCGGGCCTGGGGCTGAAGGCGGCCAGCGAGGCGGACCTGAAGACCCTGGCGGCGGCCGAGGGCGTGGCGGCCGAGCCGTTCGACGCGCCGGGCGGCGGGCTGCGTGTCGTGCTCACCGATCCGGACGGACACAGGGTCGAGGTCGTCGCCGGCCAGGCGCCGGCCGCGCCGCTGCCGATGCCGGGCCGCGAGCCCTGGAACACGGCGGCCGCGCACGGGCGGCTTCGCGCGACCAAGCGCGTCGGCGCCGGCGCGGCGCATGTGCTGCGCCTGGGCCACGCGGTGCTGAACGTGTCGGACTTCCGCGCCTCCGAGCGCTGGTACAAGGAGCGGTTCGGCTTCCTGACGTCCGACGAGATCGCGCTCACGCCCGAGTTCAGCCTGGGCGCCTTCATGCGCTGCGACCGGGGCGACACGCCCACCGACCACCACACCCTGTTCCTGGCCCAGAGCCCGAAGGGGCCCGGCTTCAACCACGCCGCCTTCGAGGTGGCCGACTTCGACGACCTGATGGCCGGGCACGAGCGGCTGAAGGCCGCCGGCCGCCACGCCGAGTGGGGCGTCGGCCGGCACATCCTGGGCAGCCAGATCTTCGACTACTGGCGCGACCCCTGGGGCCACACCCTGGAGCACTGGACCGACGGCGACCTGTTCACCGCCGCCGACCCGGCCGGCAAGGCCACGATCCAGGACCTGCTCGGCGTGCAGTGGGGTCCGCCCGCGCCGCCGACCATGGGCTGACGCGAGCACAGGGAGCAGACGCCATGAAACTCGCCACCTTCGACGCCGGATCGGGACCGACGCTGGGCGCGGTCGCCGACGGCCGCATCGTCCCCCTGGTCGCGCCCGGGCTGCCGCCCGACATGACCGGCCTGATCGCCGCCTGGCCGAGGGTCGAGGCCGAGGTCCGCGCCCTGGCCGCCGCCGGCGCCGGCGCCCTGCCGCTGGACCAGGTGCGCCTGCTGGCCCCGATCCGCCGGCCGGGGAAGATCATGGCCATCGGCCTCAACTACGCCGACCACATCGCCGAGAGCGGCATGGAGACGCCGAAGGACCAGGTCTGGTTCTCCAAGGCGCCCACCGCCGCTAACGGGCCGTACGATGCGATCGAGGTTCCGCGCGTGTCGCAGTTCCTCGACTACGAGGCCGAGCTGGTGGCGGTGATCGGCGAGGGCGGGCGGCACATCTCGCGGGAAGGGGCGCCGGTGGCGGTGTTCGGCTGGTGCTGCGGCAACGACGCCACCGAGCGCGCCTGGCAGCACCGCACCCCGCAGTGGGTGATCGGCAAGTCGTTCGACACCCACGCCCCGTTCGGCCCCTGGATCACCACCGCGGACGAAGTCGCCGACCCGCATGCGCTGGACATCCGCTGCCTGGTCAACGGCGAAGAGCGGCAGGCGTCCAACACGCGGCACCTGGTGTTCGACGTCTGGGCCCAGATCGAGCATCTGAGCCAGGCGATGACGCTGGAGCCGGGAGACCTGATCTTCACCGGCACGCCGGGCGGCATCGGCGCGGCCATGACCCCGCGCCGTTTCCTGAAGGCCGGCGACCGCGTGCGCGTCGAGATCGAGGGCCTGGGCGCCCTCGACAACCCCTGCGAGGCGGAGGCCTGACGATGGGCGGCGCAACCTTCGACGCCGACGTCCTGGTCGTCGGCCTGGGCCCGGTCGGCGCGGGCCTCGCGGCGCTGCTGGCGCGGCGCGGCGTCTCGGTGATCGCCTTCGACCGCGACACGGCCGTCTATCCGCTGCCCAGGGCCGCGCACTTCGACCACGAGATCATGCGCCTCTTCCAGCAGCTCGGGGTCGCCGAGGCGGTGGGGCGCGAGGCGCGGCCGACGCCGGCGTACGAGTTCCGCGCCGCCGACGGCCAGCTGCTGCTGCGCATGGAGGCCTCCGCGACCAGCCCGTCCGGCTGGGCCAGCGGCTACATGTTCCACCAGCCGGCGCTGGAGAACGCCCTGCGCGAGCGCCTCGCGGCCTCGGACAAGGCCGACGTCCGCCTCGGCTGGCGCTTCGAGGGCCTGGCGCAGGACGCCGACGGCGTGACGGCGCGCGTGACCGGGCCCGACGGCGCCGCGTCCCTGCGGGGGCGCTACCTGGTCGGCTGCGACGGCGCCTCCAGCCCGGTGCGCCAGGCGATCGGCTCGGGGCTGAGCGACTACGGCTTCGACGAACCCTGGCTGGTGCTCGACGTGCGCGTCACGCCGGACTCGCGCCTGCCCGAGGTGAACCTGCAGATGTGCGACCCGGCCCGGCCGACCACCTGCGTGCTGATGGGGCCGGGACGGCATCGCTGGGAGTTCATGCTGCTGCCGGGCGAGAGCACAGAGACGGTGCTGGACGACGGCTTCATCGCCCGGCTGCTGGAACGGTGGGACTGCGGCGTGGTCGAGGTCGAGCGCAAGGCGGTCTACCGCTTCCACGGCCTCGTCGCCGACCGCTGGCGCGCCGGGCGGGTGCTGCTGGCCGGGGACGCCGCGCACCAGACGCCGCCGTTCGCCGGCCAGGGCATGTGCTCGGGCCTGCGCGACGCGGCCAACCTCGCCTGGAAGCTGGAGGCGGTGTTGCGCGGCGAGGCCGGCGAGGCCCTGCTCGACACCTACCAGGCCGAGCGCGAGCCGCATTCGCGGACCCTGATCGAGCTCGCCATCGGCATGGGCCGCGTGGTCTGCACGCTCGACCCGGCCATGGCCGCGGCCCGCGACCGCGACATGCTGGAAAGGCGCGCCGCGGGCAAGCCGTCCCTGCCGCCGCGCAGCCCCGCGCCGTTCGCCGAGGGCTGCATCCTCGCGGGCAGTCCGGGGGCGGGAGCCCTGTTCCCGCAGCCGGTCGCCGATGACGGCGGGCGTCTCGACGACGCGCTGGGCGACGGCCCCTGGCTCATCACGCGCGACGCGGCGCCGGCGGGCGGCGCCCTTCCGGCCTGGTCCCTGTCGGACGAGTTGCTGGCCCCCTACCGCGCGGCGCTCGCGCGCTGGCTGGACGAGCACGGCGCGGCCGCGGTGCTGGTGCGGCCGGACCGCTACGTGTTCGGCGCCGGGGAGCCGGCGGCCCTGGCGGCCGCGTGGGCCGAGGCTATGCGCGCGCCCTCCGGCTCGGGCATGATGGCGCCGACGAAGCAGGCGGCGGGAGCTTAGGCGAGGGCGTGACGGCGGAGGCGGCGAGACGGAACCCCCGGGCCGAGCGCACCCGCGCCGCGCTGATCGCGGCCGGACGGCGGCTGTTCAGCCAGAGGCCGGTGGACGCCGTCACCGTCGATGACCTGGTGCAGGCGGCCGCCGTCGGCAAGGGCAGCTTCTACAACCACTTCCCCGACCGCGAGGCCCTGGTGCGGGCGATCTCGGGCGAGATCCGCGCCAGCATCGAGACCCAGGTGGGCCGGGCCAACGCCGGCGTCGACGACCCGGCCCGCCGGGTGGTCCGCGCGGTCTCGACCTACCTGCGCTTCGCCCTCGACGATCCGGAGCGGGCGGGCGTGCTGGTGCGCATCCACTCCGGCCACACATCGCTGAGCGCGCCTCTGAACCGGGGCCTGGTCGAAGACGTCTCGCAGGGCATCGCCTCGGGCCGCTTTCGCCTCGCGACCCTGGAGGCGGGGGTGCTCTATGTGCTGGGCGTCGCCCAGTTGGCGCTGGTGCGGGTGCAGCAGGAGCCCAGCCTCAGCCTCGCCGTCGGCCTCGCCCAGCAGATGGGGGCCCTGATGCTGCGAGGCCTGGGCGTGCCCGACGACGAGGCCGAACGCATCGCCGCCCAGGCCAGCGAGGAGATTGTCCGCCAGGGCGCCTTCGCCGCGGCGGTTGCATGAACGAGGGCCCGGACCTCTCGCTCTGGAAGCAGGGGCTTGGGGCCGTGCCCGAGTGGGTGTGGGAGCGCACGGACCTCAAGACCCTGGTCCTGGCCGACAACGGCCTGACCGAGCTTTCCGACCGGGTCGGCGCCCTGACGGGGCTGCGGATGCTGGATCTCGGCCACAACGCCCTGACGCGCATCCCGGAGGCGCTCGGCGACCTGACGGGGTTGAGCGATTTCCTCTACCTGCACGACAACCGGCTGGCGGACCTGCCCGCCGCGCTGGGGCGGCTGACGCGGCTGCGCTACCTGAACCTCGGCGAGAACGCCTTCGAGGCCGTGCCCGAGGCGGTCGCTGAGATGACGGGCCTCGTCGAGCTGCGCCTGACCGACAACCGCATCGCGGCGATCCCAGACGCGCTCTGCCGCCTCCCGCGGCTGCGCGAACTGCACCTGCGCAACAACCGCCTGACCACCTTGCCGGACGCCATCGGCGGCCTCGCCGAACTCCGCCAGCTCGACCTGCGCGGCAACCCGCTGACCCACCTGCCCGAGAGCCTCTGCGCCCTGCCGCGGCTGGAAAAGCTGGACCTGCGCTGGGTCGACCTCGCGCCCCCGCCCTGGTTCGCCGACCTCGAGGCGCGGGGGTGTGTGGTCTACCGGTAAAATCGTCTCTGGCGGCGACTGGGCCGAAGGCGGCTTTGGATTCGACCACGAACCACACGAACCACACGAACGATTCCGTTGACGCCCAGAGGCCAGGACCAACCACGGCCCGTTCGTGTGGTTCGTGTGGTTCGTGGTTCTTCAAACTAGACGGCTCGCGCCGTCAGACCCGTTCCAGGAGGGCCACAGTGCCCTGGCCGCCGTCGGCGCAGACGGAGCCGATCGCGCGGCCCAGCATGCCGGCCGCCTCCATCAGGCCGACGAAGCTGGTCGAGCAGGCGAGGATGGTCGAAAACGCCGGGATGGTGGGGTCGAGGCGGGCCTCGAACACCAGCTCGCGGGCGATGTTCGACACCGTCGCCTCGGGGATCACCTCGCCCCAGACGATGAAGTCCGGCCGCGCCCGGGCGACCATCGCCTGGGCGATCGGGGTCGAGATCTGCAGGGCGTCGTAGGGCGCGAAGGCGGTCCCGCCCTTGACGAACGGCGTCCGCAGCCCCGGCGCCAGGAACACGTCGGTCACTGGGAAGCTAGCCCTTCACCTCGGTTTCGGGACGGTCGTCGCCCTCGGCGATCTCCTCGCGCCAGCGGCCGGCGGCGTCCTCATAGGTGATGCCGGCGTCCTCGCCCGCGACGCGCTGCTCGGCGGCGGCGCGGCGGGCGGCGGCGAGGGCCGCGTCGTGGCTGCGATAGGTCTCCGAATAGACCCCGTCGACGCGGTAGGCCCAGCCGCCGTCGTGCTCGACGACCTCGTAGACGAGCCGGGTCATGCGCGGCCGCCTGCGTTCGGCGGCAGCCGGTCCGGCGTCATCGGCGAGATCGGATCGCTGGCGGGGAAGGTCTCCTCGAGCGCCTCGTCGAGGTCATCGTCGAAGTGCTTCTGGTCGAAGCGTTCCGGTGGGCGCGGTTCGGTCGGGGGTGCTGGCGAGGGCATGGACGCCTCCTGGCGCGCGGCATGGGCGAGCGCGTCTCGATCTTGCACCCGGACCGCGCGTCCGGCCAGCCTCTAGCCGACCGCTTCGCGATAGGGGGTCAGATCCCAGCCGGGGTAGCGGGCCTGGGCGCGCTCGAGGGTGGTCTTCGTCCAGAACGGGTGGCCCGGCGGGTGGACGCCGAAGCAGGCCAGCTGCTCGGGCGTGGCGTGGTCGAACACGCGGTCCCAGGGCTTGCGGAAATGGAACGGCCAGGCGTGGAAGCCGATGGTGTCGTCGTCGGCGGCCTTGAAGCAGGCCATCACCGCATAGCGCCGCCCGCCCGGCGCGGTGATGTTGGTGCCGCGGTGCCAGACGTCGATGCCATAGGGAAAGATGCTGCCGGCGGGCGCGGCGCTGGAGCGACCATAGGGCCGCAGCCTTTCCTGGACCTCCGCCCCGTTCGCCAGGGTGTTCTCCGGCCCGCCCACCGCCGCCTCGCTGTCGGGCCGGGTGACGTAGTGGGCCGGGCCGTGGGCGTCGGTGACGTCGGTGAAGTAGCAGAGGATGGTGACCGGGTTGAACTTCGCCTCGGGCGAGGGCGCCACCAGGGTGTGGTTCAGGTAGTCGCAGTGGAACGGCTGGTCGTAGTCGGCCTCGCCGGCGAACTTGGCCCAGGCCTGGCATTGATAGAGGTGCACGTGCTCGCAGCCGATCGCCTCGCGGGCGAAGGCGATCAGGGCCGGATGGACGCCGATCAGGTTCAGCGCCGGCGAGCAGTCGAAGGGCACGGCCTCCAGGGTCTTGAACTGCGCCGGGTTGAAGCGGCCGATCTCGCCGTCCTTCTTGAAGTCCACGCCCTCGGCGGCCTCGTCGCCGGTCCCGAACACGGCCTCGAAGTCGGCGCGCACAGCGGCGGCCTCGTCCTCGGTGAAGAAGCGTTCGATCAACACGGCGCCGTCGCGGCGCCAGGCGTCCATGTGTTCGGGAGTATGTCGGCGGGTCATCGCGGCGACCCTAGAGCGCCTCCCGCCAAAGTGGAAACCGGTTTGGCGATCAGGAGGCGCTCAGGCTCAAAGACGCGAGCCTTCTTGTCCCGGTCAGGTCGATCCGACCTGACCGGGGAAGGCTCTAGCGCGGGGCGCGACGGCGGGGGAAGGCCTCGCGTAGAACGGGCGAACGCGGCGACGCTTTTCGACGTTCGCCTGTCGGGACCGGGGCCGGCCGGACGTCCTTCGGCCGCAAGCACGCCAGAACGGAGCCACGCCATGACCAAGTCGATCTTCATCAACCTGCCGGTCCGGGACCTGGACGCGGCGACGCGCTTCTACGAGGCCATCGGCTGTGTGAAGAACGCCCAGTTCAGCAACGACCAGGCCTCGTCGATGGTCTGGTCGGAGGCGATAAGCTTCCACCTGCTGACGCACGAGTTCTACGCCACCTTCACCAGCCTGCCGATCGCCGATGCGAAGCTGGCCAGCGCGGCGCTCTACGCCCTCTCGTGCGACAGCCGCGAGGCGGTGGACGCCATCGTCGAGGCGGCGGCCCGCGCTGGCGGCCGGGCCGACGTACGCGAGAAGCAGGACATGGGCTTCATGTACCTGCGCACGTTCGAGGATCCCGACGGCAACGTCTTCGAGCCGGCCTTCATGGACGCCTCGGCGATGGCCCAGACGGGCTGAGCGACGCGGAGGAGCAGCCGCAGCGTCTCGGCGATCGGCTCTACGCAGTTCTGCGTATTGCGGCCCCCCGGCCGAAATGGGATAGCGCGAGGGCGGACGGCTTTGAGGCGAAGGCGATCTTGGCGCTGGAGATCGAGCGGAAGTTCCTGGTCAGGAACGACGACTGGCGCGCCGCGACAGCCCGCAGCGAGCGGCTGGTGGACGGCCTGCTGGCGGCCTCCAAGGGACGGAAGGTCCGCGTGCGGCTCTACCCGGACCGGGCGACCCTGGCGGTGAAGAGCCGCAAGAAGGGCCGCGTGCGCTTCGAGTTCGAGTACGACATCCCGCTCGGCGACGCCGAGCAGATGCTGCGCACCGAATGCGGCCGGTCGATCCTCGCCAAGACCCGCCACTTCGTGCCGCACGAGGGCCACGTCTGGCACGTCGACGAGTACGAGGCGCCGCTGGACGGCGTGGTGCTGGCCGAGATCGAACTCGCCGACGACGCGGTGCAGCCGCCGCTGCCGCCCTGGGCCGGCGCCGAGGTCACCGAGGATCCGGCCTTCCGCAAGACCCGCCTGTTCACGGACCGCGCCCGCCAGCGCTTCCGGACGCCGCCGAAGCCGAAGGCCAGGCGCACGGCTTGAGGCGTGGCTATCCGGACCGGGTTCGCACCCATCGCGCCAGGGCCACCACGCCCCAGATCGCTTCGACGATGCCAAACGGCCAGGCGCCCTGAAGAAAGCCGTAGGCGGAGCCCAGCCAGCAGGAGCCGGCGAAGCCCAGGATCCACCACGGCGAGCGGCGCTCCAGGGCGTAACAGACCAGCATCGCCGTGACGGCGAAGAGGCCGAAGGCGGTGAGCGGGCTCACGCCCGGTCCGGTGGCGGACGCCCGCCCGGACCCGCCAGGTTGAAGGCGGCGGCGAAGTCGAGGAAGGCGCGCACGCGGGGGGCCTTGCGCAGGCGCTCGTGGGTGGCGAGCCAGACCCCGGCCCTGAGGTCGTGGATCTCCAGGCAGCAGACGAGGTCCTCGTCCTCGAAGTAGCCGAACGGCAGGAAGCCGAGGCCGTGTCCGGCCTTCACATGGCTGACGACGTTCAGCAGCGAGCTGCACTTCAGGTGCACCTCGGCCCGCGGCGCGGCGCGCGCCAGCCAGCTGAGGTAGAGATCGCCCAGGGCGCCCTCGACGGCGACGAAGCCGTGCCGCTCGAGATCCTCCGGCGTGTCGGGCCGCCCGTTCGCCTCGACGTAGGCGGGGCTGGCGTAGATCGCCCAGTGGTGCTCGCCCAGGAGCCGCAGCACCAGATCCGGGTCGGTGGGGCGCAGGCCCGCGCGCAGGGCGACGTCCGCCTCGCCGCGGGCCAGATCCAGGAACCGGTCGGTGGCGATCACCTCGACACGCAGGTCCGGATAGCGGCGGCGGAACTCCGGCAACACCGGGGCCAGGGTGAGGTTGGCGAGGATCTCGTTGGTGGTTACCTTCAGCACGCCGGAGACGCGCCGCGCCTGCAGCCGGGCGGCGGCGTCGAGGCCCTCGGCGGCGCGCTCCATTGCCTCGAACTCGGGCAGCAGCGCCGCTCCCTGGTCGGTCAGGCGGTAGCCGGTCTGCAGGCGCTCGAACAGCCGCAGGCCGAAGGCGTCTTCCAGGGCGGCGATGCGGCGGGCGACGGTGGGCTGGCTGACCTTCAGGGCGCGCGAGGCGTTCAGCGTGCTCCCGTCCCGCGCCACGGCCAGGAAGAAGCGGACGTCGTTCCAGTCGAAGGCGTCCATGTTCAACGTTTCTGTAGAACCCCTCGACAACTCTAGCGACTGCCGCTGCGCCGGCAACCCAGGTACGAGCTGCGCCGACACTTCAAGGACCCCTCAGTGATGAAGCTCTACTGCGACCCGATCTCGACCACCTCGCGCCCCGTGCTGCTGTTCCTGGCCGACCACGACCTGGCGGTGGAGGTGCAGCACGTCTGCCTGCTGACCGGCGAGCACTTCGGCGAGGCCTACTCGGCGATCAATCCCAACCGGCAGGTGCCCTGCTTGGTCGACGGCGACCTGGTGCTGCCGGAGAGCTCGGCGATCCTGAAGCATCTGGCCGACGCCGCCGGATCCCCCGCCTACCCGACCGAACGCAAGGCGCGCTCGCGGGTGAACGCGGCGATGGACTGGTTCAACACTGGCTATTCGTTCTCGATGAACTACCAGCACGTCTATCCGCAGTTCCTGCCGAACCACGCCTGGGAGGACCCGCAGGTGCAGGCGGCGGTCACCGCCCGTGGCCTCGCCATCGGTCGCGAGAAACTGGACGTGCTCGACCGCCACATGCTCGCCGACCGCTTCGTCTGCGGGCCGGACGTGACTCTGGCGGACTATCTCGGCGGCGCCTACGTGGGCCTCTCCGAAGCGATCGGCTTCGACCTGTCGCCGTGGCCGAAGGTGGCCGCCTGGATGGACCGCCTGCGCGCCCGTCCGGGCTGGGACGAGGTCCACGCGGCCTTCTACGGCTTCCTGGCCAAGCTCGCCCAGGCGCGCGCCGCGGCCTGACGGCCGCCGCGCTCCCACCCCTCATTCCATCCGCCAACGGAGGACCGCATGGGTTCCGTCCGCACGCTTCTGCTCGCCGGTCTCTCCGGCGTCGCCCTCGCCGGCTGCCACGCCGCCGCACCCACGGATCCGCCGCACGTCGCCGCGGCCGACCCGGTCGCGGCCGGGCGGTACCTGGTCACGGTCGGCGGCTGCAACGACTGCCACACGCCGGGCTGGGCCGAGACCGCCGGGGCGACGCCGGAAAAGGCCTGGCTGACCGGCGCGCCCGTCGCCTGGGTCGGGCCCTGGGGCGCGACCTATCCGGCCAACCTGCGGCTTGTGGCCCAGCACGTGACCGAGGACGAGTGGGTGGCGATGCTGAAGACGCGCACGGCGCGCCCGCCGATGCCGTGGATGAACGTCAACCGCATGCCGGACAGCGACACCCGCGCGCTCTACCGCTTCATCCGCAGCCTGGGCCCGGCCGGCGTCCCGGCTCCCGCGGCCCTTGCGCCCGGCCAGACGCCGGCGACGCCCTTCATCCGCATGGCGCCCGAAGCGCCGAAGCTGGCGAGCCGCGTGCGGCTGCGGGTCGAGGGTTAGTGGCGGCCGCCCGCGCCCGACGCATAGGCGGCCTGGGCCGCCTTCACCGCCGCCTGGCAATCGGGCGAAGCCTTGTCGAGGTTCTTCAGCAGGCAGACCTTCGCGGCCTTCTCGTTGTGCGTCAGCGCCGCGCCGGGGCAGAGCCGGACGACCGAGGCGACGCAGACCTTGCGCGGATCGTCCGCCGCGTGGGCCGCGGACCATGCCAGCAGCGCACCCGCCAGGGCGAGCGGCATGATGGCCGAGCGCCGGACGCCGCCGTCAGGCATCGAGGATCACCGCCTCGCGGCCGCCGCGGACGAGCCCGCCCGGCAGGGCGCCGGTATGGACGCCGTCCTCGAACGTCACCTGGCCGGACTTGATCGTGTAGCGGTAGCCGTCGGCGCGCTGCACCAGGCGCCGGCCGCCGGCCGGCAGGTCGTAGACCGCCTCGGGGCGGTAGAGCCGCAGGGCGTCGAAATCGATGACGTTGATGTCGGCCAGGAGGCCCGGCTTCAGCTGGCCGCGGTCGGCGAGGCCATAGGCCCGCGCCGTGTCGCTGGTCAGCTTGCGCACCAGGAACTCCAGCGGGAACTTCTCGCCCTTCACCCGGTCGCGCGCCCAGTGGGTGAGGATGAAGGTGGGCATGCCGGCGTCGGCGATGACGCCGCAGTGGGCGCCGCCGTCCGACAGGCCGAACAGCACGTTCGGGTGCTGCATGTTCTTGCGGAAGAAGTCGAAGTTGTAGGTGAAGTAGCCGCCGAGCGGCTGGTAGAAGAGCTCGGCCCCGCCGTCGCGGATCAGGAGGTCGTACATCATCTCCAGCGGCGAGACGCCGGCCGCCTCGGCCATGCCGCCGACGGAATGCTCGCGGTCGGGCTCGTAGTTCGGGTTGTCTCCGAGCGGGAAGACGCGGAACAGCAGCTCTTCCGGATTGGCCATGGCGCCGGAGCGCATGGCGCTCTGTTCGGACATCAGCGCGGCGCGGATCTCCGGCCGCTGCATCATGGCGACCTTCTCCGCCAGCGGCAGGTGGGC
>DASZQQ010000198.1:0-2012 GCA_035549595.1 Caulobacteraceae bacterium | reverse complement strand
CTGAGGTCGGCGACCACGGTGAGGGGCGCGCGGCCGCCGTTGAGGCGCGCGCGGTAGACCTCGACGTTCTCCAGCACCCGCATGACGTAGTTGCGAGTCTCGCCGATCGGGATGCACTCGATGTAGTCCAGGGGATCGACCGAGGCCGAGCGCGGGTCGCCGCAGGCGGCCAGCCACTGCCCGGGGCGGTTGGGCCCGGAATTGTAGGCGGCGGCGGCCATGATGTAGGAGCCGTCGAACTGGCCGACGAGGCTGCCGAGATAGGTCGAGCCCAGGCGCATGTTGTACTGCGCGTCGTCGAGCATGGACTCGCGGTAGCGGACGCCGGCCTTCTTCGCCAGGATCTTCGCCGTGGACGGCATCAGCTGCATCATGCCCCGCGCGCCGACGCTGGAGCGGATGCGGGCGTCGAAGCCGCTCTCCTGGCGGATGATGCCGAGCACCAGCGCTGCCTCGACCGGCGAGCTCTCCGGCGGCTCGCGCACGGGGTAGCCGCGCTCGGGCAGGGTCAGGCCGCGCTGGGCGGCCAGGCGCGCCAGACGCATGGACAGGTCGCCCTCGTTGGTCTCCTGGGCCAGGTCGATCAGCGGGGCGGCGTCGACCAGCTGGGGCAGGGTGTCGACGGCGGCCACCAGCATGGAGCGGTAGAGGTCCTTGGCGCCGGCCTCGTTCAAGAGCTGGGCGGCCTGGACCAGCTCCTCGCCGGCGAAGCGGCGGCGGTCCTCGGCGGTGGGCACGGGGTCCTTGCCGAGGTCGAGCTCGGTCATGCCGGCCTTGGCCGCGGCCAACTGGCCGTAGAAGGTCGTGTAGTACTTGGCGCCCTGGCCGTAATAGCTCTGGGCGGCGATGGTGTCGCCGAGCGCCTCCTCGGCGCGGCCGCGCCAGTAGAGGGCCCGGCTGATGGTGATGGGCGAGGCGCCGATCACTTCCAGGGCGGCGAAGTGGCGCTCGGCGTCGGCGGGATCGTGCAGCTTGGTCAAGGCCAGCCAGCCGCCGAGGAACTCGGCGTCGGCGGCGTCCGCGCCCGGCGGCAGGCCGTGGTCGTCCACCGCGTGGTGGGCGGCGGCGAAGTCGCCGGCCTTGACCGCCACGTTGACCAGTTGGCGGCGCAGCAGCCAGAAGCCGCTGGAGGCGTCTTCGGGCGGGTCGCGCGGGAAGTCGGCGATCAGGGGCAGGGCCTCCTGGCCGCGGTCGCGGTCGTAGAGCCAGCGGGCGCGCGCCACCGCCAGGCCCGGGTCGCGCCGGTGCTCGGGCGGAAGGGCGTCGTAGAGCTCCTCGGCGTTGCGGGCGCCGGAGCGCAGCGCCATGCGGGCCTCGGCGACCTGCTGCCAGTCAGCGGGGATGAGGGGCAGGATCTCGCGCAGGGCCGGCCCCTGCAGGCCGTAAAGCAGGGTGTCGGCCCGGCGGATGTGGTCGTCCACCGTCAGCATCGCACCGAAGCGGGCCATCATCAGGCGCTGGCCGTCGACGTCGAAGCTGCGGTCGCGCCAGAAATGCTTGATCAGCTTAGTGGCGGCGTCGGACCGGCCGAGCTGCTGATAGGCCGAGGCGAGCGCCATGGCCCCTTCGGCGGTGGCCGGGTCGGCGTCCTTGAACCAGGCGACGATCTGTTGCGGCGAAAGGCCGGAGACCTCGATCTGACGCTCGGCCGCGGCCTGGCGGCCCGCCTTGTGCGGCCAGTCGGCGAGGTCGAGGCGGGCCCGGTCGAGCTCGGCGAAGCTCATGCGCCCGGGCATGTTCTCGACCGCCAGGTATTCGATCAGTTTGCGCGCGGTGGGATGGGTGGCCGCGGCGATGGCGGCGCGCGCCTGGTCCAGGTTGCCGGCGCGGGCGGCGGCCACGCCGCGCCTGACCCACTCCACGTCGTCGGCGGTGGGCGGCGGCAGGTAGGCGGGGGCGGACTGGACGAGGGGGACCGGCGCGGGGCGCGGCATGTCCTGGGCCGAGGTCTGGGCCACGGCCGAGCCGGTGAGGGCGGCCACGCCCGCCGCCGTCATCAAGATCCGCGCCAA
>DASZQQ010000197.1:0-5220 GCA_035549595.1 Caulobacteraceae bacterium | reverse complement strand
GAGCTGATCCACTCGCCGCCAGACTTGATCACGTCCCTGGCCCGGTCGGTGATCTGCATGTAGCCGAGCGGGTCGATGGTGGCGACGTCGCCGGTGTCGAAGAACCCTTCCTCGTCCAGGATGTCGCCGCCGTCGCCCTGGAAGTACTGGCCGACGATGAAGGGGCCCGTGATCTTCAGGCGCCCGAACCGGACCCCGTCGTGCGGCAGGCGCTCGCCCGCGTCGTCGGTCAGCTTCAGCTCCACGCCGACCGGCGGGCGGCCCTGCTTGAGCATGTAGGGCATGCGCTCGTCGTAGCTCATCGCCGAGGTTTCCGGCGTCGGGGTCGAGAGGGTGCCGAGCGGGCTCGTCTCGGTCATGCCCCAGGCGTGGGTGACCTCGACGCCGTAGTCGTCATGGAAGGCGCGCACGATGCTCTCGGGCACGGCCGAGCCGCCGATCACCACGCGCTTCAGCTTGGTCAGCTTGCCGTTGGTGGCGCGCAGGTGCTGCAGCAGCATCTGCCACACCGTCGGCACGGCGGCCGAGAAGGTGACGCCCTCGGTCTCGATCAGCTCGTGGATCGATTCCCCGTCCATCTTGGCGCCCGGCATGACCATCTTCGAGCCGATCGCCGGGCAGCTGAACGCCAGGCCCCAGGCGTTGGCGTGGAACATCGGCACCACCGGCAGGACCACGTCGTTGACCGAAAGGCCCATGACGTCGTGCTGGGCGGTGACCAGGGTGTGCAGGAAGTTCGACCGGTGCGAATAGAGCACGCCCTTGGGATGGCCGGTCGTGCCCGAGGTGTAGCAGAGCCCGCACGGCGTCTCTTCCGGGAAGCCGCCCCACGTCACGTCGGCGCTGTTGCGGTCGATCAGGGTCTCCGAGCAGAGCGCGCCGGCCAGGCCCACGTCCTTCATGTGCCCCTCGTCGGTCAGGACGATGAACCGCTCGACCTTCGGCATCTTGTCGCGGTTCTGGATCAGGGTCGGCAGGAAGGTCAGGTCGGTGAAGATGACCCGGTCTTCGGCGTGGTTGATGATGTAGCAGAGCTGGTCGGCGAAGAGGCGCGGGTTCAGCGTGTGGCAGACCGCGCCGATGCCCATGATCGCGTACCAGGCTTCCATGTGCCGGCCGGAGTTCCAGGCCAGGGTCGCGACCCGGTCGCCCGGCTTGATGCCCATGTCGAGGAGCGCGTTAGACAGGCGCCGCGCGCGCTCGTGGATCTGGCCGTAGGTGGCGCGCACGATCGGCCCCTCGACGGACCGCGTGACGACCTCGCGATTGCTGTGCCACTCGGCCGCGTGGTCCAGGATCTTGTCCACCGTCAGCGGCCAGTTCTGCATCAGCCCGAGCATGGGCGCTTCTCCCTGAAGTCTTTTCGCGGGGACCTTTGGAAGACGCCGCCCCTTGCGTCAATGCGCGGAGGGTCGCGCCGCTACCGGATCAGGGTCGGGCGCCCGCGGCGGCGGCGATCGCGCCGGCGGCCGCCTCGGCGTCGACCGCATCGGTGACGGTCCAGTCCAGGCGCCCGCGATCGCGCGCCAGTTGCTGGCGCAGGGTCGCCACCGTCGCGTCGGAGGCGTCGCCATGCCGGGCGCCGACGCGCGCCTCCAGCACCTGCGCCGGCGCTGTCAGCCAGACGCCATGGAACGGGACGCCGGCGCTGCGGGCCAGGGCCGCGGCCTCGTCGCGGTTGGCGACGTCGAGGAAGGTCGCGTCGAGGATGACCGTACAGCCGGCGGCCAGGGCGATGCGGGCGTCCTCCATCATGCGCGCGTAGACCTTCTGCACCGCGTCGCGCGCGTAGGCCGCGGCGCCCGCCCGATCGGTCGGGGCCTGGCCCAGCAGGCGCTTCCTGACCTCGTCCGAGCGCAGGATCACGGCCCCCGGCGCGGCGCCGAGGCGCGGGGCGACCAGGCGGGCGATGGTGCTCTTGCCGGTCCCCGAGACGCCGCCGATGGCCAGGAGGCGAGGCGGCGGCGGGTTCAGGTGCGCCTCGGCGGCCGCCAGGTAGGGCGCCGACTGCTCCGGCGCGCCGGAGTGCCAGGAGACGTGCGCGCGCACGGTGGCGCGGGCCGACAGCATCAGGGGCAGGGCCGCAAGGCCCTCCAGCACGCCCGGCGGCAGGCCGCGCTGGGCCTCGTCGAGATAGGCGTTCAGCGCCCGGTTCGCGGCGTCCTGCCGGCCCCGGAAGCAGAGGTCCATCAGGGTGAAGGCGATGTCGTAGAGGGTGTCGATCTCGCTCAGGAGATCGTTGAACTCGATGCAGTCGAACGGCTTCGGCTCGCCGTCCTCCAGGAGGATGTTCCCGAGGTGCAGGTCGCCGTGGCAGTGGCGCGCGAACCCGGCCTTGCGCCGCGCCTCCAGCAGCGGCGACATGGCCGCGAACGCCGCGTCCGTGCCGGCGACGACCCGCTCGACGGCGTCCGCATCGAGCGGACCCTTGAGCAGCCGCAGGTGCTCGGCGTTGGTGCGGATGGTGTAGCCCAGCGCCTTCACGCCGCCGCCATCGGGTGTGACGGGCGCCGCGATGTGGTCGCGGGCGATGCGCCGGCCCAGCGCCTCGGCGATCTCGACGGTCAGGGCCCCGGGCGTCTCCGACAGCACCTTCCTGCGGTCGAAGCGGCGCATTTCCAGCACCAGGTCGACGGTCTCGCCGTCGCCGTCGAACGCGTAGCCGTCCCCCTCGCGCGTGATCCGTCGCAGGCGGCGGTAGATGTCCGGCGCGAAGCGGCGGTTGAAGCTCAGCTCGCGCTCCAGCGCCCAGCGGCGTTTCTCCAGCGTGGTGAAGTCGAGGAAGCCGTAGTCCACCCGCTTCTTCAGCTTCAGCGCCGCGTCGCCGGCCAGGAACACCCAGGCGCAGGAGGTCTCGACCGCCTCCTCGGCCTGCGCCGCCAGCCAGGCCCGCACCGGTTCGAAGTCGCCCCCCTCAGGCTCGCTCAAGGATAGAGCCGCTCGGTGGTCCAGGCCTCGCCGGCGCGCACGAACACCAGCCGTTCGTGCAGGCGGAAGGGCCGGTCGCGCCAGAACTCGATGGTGCGCGGCTTCAGCCGGAAGCCGGACCAGTGCGGCGGGCGCGGCACGCGGCCGAGGCCGAAGCGCAGGCCCATCTCGGCGACGCGCTTCTCCAGGGCGAAGCGGTCGGGCAGCACGCGCGACTGCTCCGAGGCCCAGGCCCCCAGCTGCGCGGGCCGCGCACGGGTGGCGAAATAGGCGTCTGCCTCTTCCGGCGTCACCGGCTCGACGTCGCCGCGGGCGCGCACCTGCCGGCGCAGGCTCTTCCAGTGGAAGGTGATCGCCGCCTTCGGATTGGCGGCCAGCTCGCGGCCCTTGGCGCTCTCCAGGTTGGTGAAGAACACGAAGCCGCCGTGGTCGACGCCCTTCAGCAGCACCATGCGGTTGTCGGGCATGCCCTCGGCGTCGACCGTCGCCAGGTTCATGGCGTTGGCGTCGTTGGGCTCGGACTTCAGCGCCTCGCGCAGCCACGTCTCGAACAGGTGCAGCGGGTCGTCCTCGGGCAGCAGCGGCAGGGGCTCGGCCGCGGCCACGGACTTCACGTAGTCGTCCTCGGCGGGGGAGGGCGGGATCAGGGTGCGATCGCTCATCGCCGCCCTATAGCCGATGCGTCGCCGGCCCGCAGCCTTAACGAAGCCTTGATGGGACTCCGGCCAGGCTCTGCGCCTCATGTCCGGCCGCGCCCTGACCCCGATCCAAGCCCAGGCCGTGCTCGGCCTCACCGCCGCCGCCGGCCCGGCCGAGCTGCGCCGCGCCTTCCGCGAGGCGGCCAAGCTCGCCCATCCGGACCGCCCGGGCGGCGACGCCGAGCGCTTCCGGCTGGTGATCGAGGCCTACGAGCTGCTGCGCGCCGCCGGTCACGCCCTGCCCGCGCCCGAGGCGGCGGACGAGCCGCTGACGATCACGCCGCTGATGGCGTTCGAGGGCGGCTTCCGCAACGTCGCCCTGGCGGACGGGCGGCTGATCCGCATCACCCTGCCGGCCGGCCTGCGCCACGGCGAGCGCCTGCGCGCGGGCGAGGCGGTGTTCACCATCGCCGTCGCCGCCGACGGCGAGACCCTGGTGCGCGGCGACGACCTCTGGGTCACGGCGCGCCTGTCGCCGGTCCTGCTGGCGGAGGGCGGCCGCGCCGCCGTCGAGACGCCGCTGGGTCGCCGCATCGTCTGGATCACCAGGAAGGCCGCCGCCCGCGGCCTGATCCGCCTGGAGGGCCAGGGCCTGCCCGCCCGCGCCGGCCATGCGCAGGGCTCGCTCTTCATCCGCCTCGCCGCCGACGAGGCCCCGGCCGAGGGCCCGGCCCGCCAGCTCCTGAAACGCTTCGCCGCCGCCTGGGCGGCGTAGGGCGGCCCCGGCACACCTCTCGGTTGCCACCGCACATGGCGACGCTAGTATCGCCGCGTGAGAAAGGACCTCGCCGTCATCCTTCCGGTCGTGCCCGTCGTGCTGGCGCTGTTCGGATATGAAGGATTGCGCCTCGCGCGCACCACGCACAGCTATGTCGCCTTCCTGGCGGTGCTCGGCTTCGGCGCGGTCCTCTGCGGGGTGGGCGTAGCGAGCTGGCTGGTGAAGCAGGCCAGGGCGCGGGAAGCACGGCGCAGGCGCAAGCCCCCCTTGAGCCTGTGACCAAGCCCAGAGCGGCGCGTGGATTGATTTCGCAAGAGCAGGTTTTGTGAGCTGCTGCGCTTTGCGCTATCAGCGCGGCCATGTCGCACAACACCTTCGGCCACCTGTTCCGTGTCACCACCTGGGGCGAGAGCCATGGGCCGGCGCTGGGGTGCGTGGTCGACGGCTGCCCGCCCGGCATCCCGCTGACGCCTGAGGACATCCAGGTCTGGCTCGACAAGCGCCGGCCGGGACAGGGCAAGTTCGTCACCCAGCGCCAGGAGCCGGATGCGGTGAAGATCCTGTCCGGCGTGTTCGAGGACGACCACATCCGCGCCCGCCATGGCGGCCCGGTGACCACCGGCACGCCGATCTCGCTGATGATCGAAAACGTCGACCAGCGCAGCCACGACTATTCCGAGATCGCCACGTCGTTCCGGCCCGGCCACGCCGACTACGCCTATTTCGCCAAGTACGGCGTGCGCGACTACCGCGGCGGCGGGCGGCAGTCGGCGCGCGAGACCGCGGCCCGGGTGGCCGCCGGGGCCATCGCCCGCAAGGTCCTGGGCGAGGCGGTCACCGTGCGCGCGGCCCTGGTCCAGATCGGCCCCCACGCCG
>DASZQQ010000196.1:0-4488 GCA_035549595.1 Caulobacteraceae bacterium | reverse complement strand
ATCAGCATCCGGAACTCGGCTTCCACGAAGTGCGTACGGCGGCCAGGCTCGCCCGAGAACTGCGCGACGCGGGCTTCCAGGTGACGGAGAAGGTGGGCGGCACCGGCGTCGTAGGCCTCTACCGCAACGGCCCGGGGCCCGTAGTGATGATCCGCACGGAGCTCGACGCCCTGCCCATGCAGGAGAAGACCGGCCTGCCCTACGCCAGCCAGGCCACCGCTTCCTATGCCGGTCACGAGACGCCCGTCGCGCATTCATGCGGCCACGATATCCACATGGCCGCCTGGGTCGGGGTGGCGCGAACGCTGGTCGAGATGAAGACCCGCTGGTCGGGAACCCTCATGTTCGTGGCGCAGCCATCCGAGGAGGACGACTCGGGAGCGGACGCCATGCTCAAGGACGGCCTCTTTCAGCGGTTCGCAAAGCCGGACTTCGCGTTGGCGCTGCATACCGGACCGTTCGCCTACGGCATGGTCGGCTACCGCGCCGGCCCGATCATGTCAGCGGAGGACACCTTGACCGTCCGTTTCATCGGCAGGGGCGGTCATGGCTCGTCGCCGC
This sequence comes from Caulobacteraceae bacterium, assembly GCA_035549595.1. GTDB lineage: Bacteria > Pseudomonadota > Alphaproteobacteria > Caulobacterales > Caulobacteraceae > Acaudatibacter. The sequence goes on along the minus strand of DASZQQ010000196.1, from coordinate 3,927 downwards.
ACGCCACCATCGATCCCATCTTGATGGCGTCCCGCTTCGTGGTGGACGTGCAGGGCGTCGTTAGCCGCGAAAAGGACCCCAAGGCGTTCGGCGTCGTCACCATCGGCGCTGTCGATGCGGGCTCGGCCGGCAACATCATTCCGGACTCCGCCACCCTTCGAGGGACAATCCGCAGCTACGACGACTCGGTGCGCGGCCCGCTGCTGGCAGGCGTGCGGCGGACGGCCATGGCGGAGGCGGCGATGTCGGGCGCTCCGGCGCCGGACATCGAGATCCGCCACGACGCGGATCCGGTCGTCAACGACGCGGCACTGGCCGAACGCCTCGGCGGTGTCTTCCGAGCCGCCTTCGGTCCGATGGCCATCGTTATGGACCCGGCTCCCGCCAGCGAAGATTTCGGACGATACGCGCGGGAGGGGGTCAAGACGCACTACTTCTTCATCGGCGTCTACGAGCCCAAGCGGTTCTTCGACTCGCTCCGCTCCGGGGAGCCCCTGCCTTCGAACCATTCTCCGCTGTTCGCGCCCGTGCCCGAGCCGACGATCAAGACGGGAGTGACGGCGATGGCGCTCGCCGCCCTGGAGTTGCTCACGCCGGCGCCCTCGGAGCGCTGAACGGTCACCGGCGCAAGGTCGCGGCGACGCCGTCGTCGACGCCCTGCTTCTTCCCCTACCCCGCCGGCTGGACCTCGACGACCTTGTAGGTCAGGGGGCGGCCGTCCTCGTCGGTGATGGTCACGTATTCGCCGACCGAGAAGCGGTGCTCGCCCAGGCGGTAGACCGGTTCGTCGTCGACCACCTCGCCGTCCTCGTAGTCGAAGAACCAGCGCTGGCCGCGGCGGGCCAGGCGCCCGTCGGCCGGGTCCTCGTCGGGGGCGAAGCGGCGCACCACGCAGGCGTCGCGGTGCTTGGAATAGGCGGCCTCGTCGAGATGGCCGTCGGGGGTCAAGGGCGCGGTCAGGGCATAGCCGCGATGGTCGTCGCCGCCGGCGAACTCGGTGCCAGGATTGCGGGCAAGGCGCATGACGATGCGCGAGAGGGACATGGCAGACTTTCTTCTTGGATGATCAGTGAGACAGGAACAGCGACGGGCTCTGGGCGTGGAGGAACGTCCGCGTCGTGCCGCCGAAGATGAACTCCTGAAGCCGCGGATGGCCGAAGGCGCCGGAGACCAGGATGTCGGCCCCGGCGTCCTGCGCCGTCTTGAGCAACAGGGGACCGGCGTCGCCGGTTTCCTTCACGCATTCGACGTCGGCCTTCACGCCGCGCGCGGCCAGGAAGGCCTGCAGGGCGGCCGGGTCGAACTTGCGGTTCGACGAGGCCGGGGCGGTGACGATCAGCACGCGCGAGGCCTTCTGCAGCAGCGGGATGGCGGTGCGCATGGCGCGGCTCGCCTCCTTGCCGCCGTCCCAGGCGACGGCGGCGACGCCGCCGACCTTGAAGCCCGGACGCGCCACCAGGGTCGGGCGCTGCTCGTCGGCGACGATCTGCTGGAAGGCCTCGGCCAGCGGGCCCTTGCCGCGGGCGGGCGCGTCGTCGAAGACGATCAGGTCGGAGAGCCGCCCCTCCATGGCCAGCGCCGCCCAGACCGGCGACTTCAGGGCGACGAAGCTCTTCCTGGCGTAAGGGCTGGCGTCGAGCGCCGCGCGGGCGAGCTTCTCACCCTCCGCCGCGGCCTGGCGGATGCTCTCGACCGCGGTCGCCTGCACCCCGCCCATGAAGCCGTCGCCCATCCACGGGATGAGGTCGGCCACGTCGGCCGGCGCGTGCACGCCCGCCAGTTCGGCCCCGAACGCCTCGGCCACCGCCGCTCCGGCCGCCAGCGAGCGCTTGTCGCCCTCGCCGCCGGACAGGGGAACCATGATCCTCGCCCAGTCCATGTTCGCCGCGCCTCCCACAACCTTGGCCTAGGGCGCCGGAACCGGCGCCCGCCACATTGATCTTTGTCAATTCATGGGTCAGTTGACCAGACGTGACCATGGAGGAACGGTTCTGTGGCGAAAGGGCTGCACTCCCGAAGCGGAAGGTCGTCCACGCCCAGGGCGTGGCAGCGGATGCTGTCCGGCCGCCGGCTGGACCTCCTGGACCCCTCCCCCGTCGACATCGAGATCGAGGACATCGCCCACGGCCTGGCGCGGGTGGCGCGCTGGAACGGCCAGACGATCGGCGACCACCCGTTCAGCGTCGCCCAGCACTCGGTGGTGGTCGAGGAGATCGCCGCGCACCTGCAGCCGGGACTGGAGCCGCGCTGGCGCCTGGCCGCCCTGCTGCACGACGCGCCGGAATATGTGATCGGCGACATGATCTCGCCGTTCAAGGCCGCGCTGGGCATCGACTACCGCACGTTCGAGGACCGGCTGGAGGCGGCGATCCACATCCGCTTCGGCCTGCCCGCGCGCACGCCGGCGCCGATCAAGAAGCTGATCAAGCAGGCCGACCGCATCTGCGCCTTCTTCGAGGCCACCCAGCTCGCCGGCTTCACCGCCGCCGAGTCGGCCGGCTTCTTCGGGCCGCCGCCGGCCGGCTACGACCTCGTCATCGACCCCCTGCCCGCCCCCGAGGCGCAAGCCAGGTTCGTCCAGCGCCATCACGTGCTGTCGGAAGCTGCGGGCTACATCCCCGGCCCCGTCGCGTTCGAGACCGAGTGATGACCCTGGTCGTCTGCCCGCTGCGCTATCTGGACCAGGTGGTGGCCGAGCGGCGGCCCTCGCACCTGATCACCCTCCTGGCGCCGCACGAGATGATCGGGCGCCATCCGGACCTCGCGCCCGAACGGCACCTGCGCATCGGCGTCGATGACATCGCCTTCCCGCAGGACGGCCTGGTGGTTCCGGACGGGACCGCGGTCGAGCGCATCCTCGACTTCGGCGCCGGCTGGGACGCCGCCGCGCCGATGGTGGTGCACTGCTTCGCCGGCATCAGCCGCTCGACCGCCACGGCCTTCGTGCTGGCCTGCGCGCGCGATCCCGCGGCGGACGAGGCGGCGATCGCCCAGGCCATGCGCCGCGCCTCGCCCCACGCCTTCCCGAACCGGCGCATCGTCGCCCTCGCCGACGACATCCTGGGCCGCGGCGGGCGCATGCTGGAGGCCGTCGAGGCCATGGGCGGCAACAACTTCGTTCCGGAAGGCGCGCCGTTCGACCTTCCCGTCGGCCGCTAGTGTCCCGATTCCGAAGTTCCCACGCGCATGGTGGCGGCTCAGACGAACTTCGGAATCGATAAGGACACTAGCCATGTCTATGATTCTAGCGTGCTTTTATGGATCTGAAGTTCGCACAGGAGCCGACCCAAATCTCAGGCGAACTTCAGATCCAGCACGCTAGGAGCGCGCGCGTGGCCACCGCCGTCGTCATCGGTCTCTCCGCGGTCATCGTCGCCATGCGCGACGGCGAGGCCTCCGTCCTGACGGTGCGGCCGCGCGACCTCGTGACCGACAAGGCCTCGACCCTGATGGGTCTGCCCTTCGGCCCGTTCGACCCCGACGGCCACCGCACCTTCGAGCTGGCCCTGCGCGAGTTCGTGACCCGCCAGACGCGCTTCGACCTGGGCTTCGTCGAGCAGCTCTACACCTTCGGCGACAAGGGCCGCGACGCGCCGCTGGCGGACGTCGGCGCCGGCGCCGCGCGCGTGATCTCGGTCGGCTACCTGGCCCTTGCCCCCTCGGCGCTCGACACCGACGCGCCGGACACCGCCTGGGCGCCCTGGTCGCGGTTCTTCCCGTGGGAAGACTGGCGCAGGGGCCGGCCGGCCCTGATCGACGAGGTGATCACGCCCGCCTTGCACGTCTGGGCCGGCGCCTCGGAGGCGCGGCGCAACCGCGCCCGCCTTCTGTTCGCGCTGGAGGATTCGCCCTGGGCCGAGGAACGGGTGCTGGAGCGCTACGAGCTGCTGTACGAGGCCGGCCTCGCTCCGGAAGCGGCGCGCGACC
>DASZQQ010000195.1:0-5220 GCA_035549595.1 Caulobacteraceae bacterium | reverse complement strand
AGGGCCTGGGTGCGCGCGCCGAGCCACGGGCGCGTCACGCTGCGGCCGCCGCCCAGGGCGGTCGAGACGACCTGCTTGGCGAGCGCCGCGGGGATGGCGAAGCCGATGCCGTTGGAGCCGCCGGTGCGCGACAGGATGGCGGTGTTCACCCCGATCAGGTTGCCGTCCATGTCGACCAGCGGGCCGCCGGAGTTGCCGGGATTGATGGCCGCGTCGGTCTGGATGAAGAACGAATAGTCGGTGATGCCGACGTCGGAGCGGGCCAGCGCCGAGACGATGCCGTTCGTCACCGTCTGGCCAACGCCGAAGGGATCGCCGATCGCCAGCACCAGGTCGCCGACCTGGACCTTGTCGCTGTCGTCGATGGCGATGGTCGGCAGCTTCTCGCCCTTGGTGTCGAGCTTGAGCACCGCCAGGTCGGCGCGCGCGTCGTCGAGCAGGACCGTCGCCGGCCACTCGCGCCGGTCCGAGGTGACGACCATGATCTCCTGGGCGTTCTCGATGACGTGGTGGTTGGTCAGGACCACGCCGTCGGCGCGCACGATGGAGCCGGAGCCCAGCGACTGCTCGACGCGGTTCTGCGGCATGCCGCCGCCCATGAAGAAGCCCCAGAACGGGTCGACCTGGGTGCGCACCACGCGCCGGGAATAGACGTTGACCACGGCCGGGGCGGCCTTCTGCACCACCGGGGCGAAGGACATCTTCATGGCCGCGGCGCTGGGCGGCGGCGCTCGCTGCGGCTCGGGCAGGCCGGCTGTCTGGGCGCGGCTCGGATGGCCGCTGCAGGCGGTGAGGAGAATGGCGGCGGGCAGAAGGACGCGCAGGAGCTTCATCGTCAGGGGATCACCTCGAGGCGGCTCGTTTACAGGGGCGAACATGGCTCAGGTGAGGCCCATCCCGAAACTTACTTCCTCGCAATGTAGCCGCTCAGGCCGGCGCGGGCGCGCCCCGAGGTGGTCGAGCGACAAACACCGCGATCACGAAGGCGGTTGCAATCATCAGCGCCCCCAGAAGGATCGCGAGCCCGGGCAGGCCCAGCCAGCGGCCCGGCCCGATCGACCAGGCGAAGGCGTTGGTGAACAGCAGCGGCCCGACGAAGCCCGTGATCCCCAGGAAGATGGTCAGGGCGCCTTGCAGCTGGCCCTGCTCGTCGACGCCGACGCGGCTCGTCATCAGGGACTGGACGTTGGCGAAGGCGATGCCGCCGAAGATGCAGAAGACGAGGCCGGTCCAGAACAGGGGGCGGGTCGGCGCCAGTCCCATGAAGGCGAACCCCGCCGCACTGAGGGCGAAGCCGACCAGCACCGCGCCGCGCTCGCCGATCCGACGGGCCGCCGCGCCGGAGAGCAGGCTCTGGACGACGATGTTGCCCCCGCCCAGCACGATCAGCAGCAATCCCACGTCCTTGGGCCCCCAGCCGAACCGGTAGTGGGTGTAGAACTGGAAGACGCTGTTGAAGCTCATGCCGGCGAACTGGGTCAGGAACGGCAGAAAAGCGAGGCCGATGAGCGCCGGCCGACCCAGCAGGCGGAAGGCGCCGACCGGATTGGCCCGCGTCCAGTGGAACGGCATGCGCCGGTCCTGGGGCAGGCTCTCGGGCACCACGAAGAGGCCGTAGAGGCCGTTGGCGATGGCCAGGCCCGCGGCGACCCAGAACGGCGCGCGCGGATCGAGGTCGCCGAGGAAGCCGCCCAGCACTGGCCCCAGAACGATGCCGGCGTTGGCCGCGGCCTGGAAGCGGCCGAAGTTGCGGGCGCGGTTCGCATCGTTGCTGACGTCGGCGACGTAGGCGCCCGCCGCCGAGCTCGAGGCCGAGGTGATGCCCGAGATGATCCGGCCGACGAACAGCCACGGGATCGAGGGCGCCAGCGCCATGATCACATAGTCCAGGGCGAGGCCGAACATCGACACCAGCAGCACCGGCCGGCGGCCGAAGCGGTCGGACAGCGAGCCGAAGATCGGGGCGAAGAAGAACTGCATCACCGCCCAGGCGGCGCCGAACACGCCGGAGATCCGCGCCGCCCCGGCATCGCCGACGTGGCCAAGCGTCTTGACCAGCACCGGGAACACCGGCGCGGTGACGCCCATGGTGACGACGTTCATCATCACCGCGACGTAGATGAAGCCGAGCGCCGCCGGTCGCGGCGCGCGGGGCGCAGCCTGGCTTGCGGCGACGGCCATGGGGCGATTCCCTCCCCCGCTGCGCGCGGGGGGCGAGCCTTACCAGATCGGAGCCCCTGCGTCTGTGGCCGGTCGGCGACGCTCCGAGCCGGTCTATTCGGCCGGCTGCTCCAGGCTCGCCGGCGTCGCCGCTGCGAACCGCAGGCCGGCGAAGAAGGCCACCATCAGGAGGGACGCGGCGATCAGGATCGGCAGGCCGGGCAGCGAGGGCACGTTGCGCAGGGCCCATTCCAGGGTGTTCGGGAAGATCGTCGGCCCCAGGATCGAGGCGATGCCGCCCATCGACTGGTTGGCGCCCTGCAGGCGGCCCTGTTCGCTGTGCGAGACGCGCCGGCTCATCAGGCCCTGCAGGCCGGGCAGCATCAGGCCCGAGAGGGCGAAGACCGGCATGCCGACGAAGTAGACCGTGTCCGTGGGCGCCAGGGCGTAGATCAGGTAGCCGGCCGCGCCGCAGGCCGCGCCCAGCAGCACCGCGCCGCGCTCGCCCACACGGGCGACCACCGGCCCGACGACGAACGACTGCACGAGGATGCCGAGCGCGCCGGTGATGAAGAAGGTCACGCCCAGGAACTGGATCGACCACTGGTAGCGCATGGTCGTGTAGAGCACGAAGATGTTGGGCAGGACCTGCTGGGCCAACTGGAACAGGAAGGTCACGCCCGCCAGCGGCAGCAGTTCGTGGTGCGAGCGCAGCAGCGACAGGCTGGCGATCGGGTTGGCCCGCCGCCACTCGAAGCGCGTCGCGCGCCGCTCCGGCGGCAGCGACTCGGGCAAAACGAGGAGGCCGTAGATCCAGTTTACAGCGCAGAGCGCCGCCGCGACGATGAACGGCGCGCGCAGGCCCGCCACGTGGAAAGCGCCCAGCTGCCAGTCGTGCGCGGCCAGGACCCCGCCCAGCGCCGGCCCTCCGAGGAAGCCGATCGAGAAGGCGCTGCTCATCCAGCCGAAGTTGCGCGCCCGCAGCTCGGGCGGCGAGATGTCGGCGACGTAGGCGTTGCCGGTGGCGAAGCTGGCGGCCGTCGCCCCGTTCAGGATGCGGCCGATCAGCAGCCACCAGAGCGTCGGGGCGAAGGCCATGATCAGGAAATCGACCGCCAGGCCGAAGATCGAGATCAGCAGCACCGGCCGGCGGCCGAAGCGGTCGCTGAGCATGCCTAGGATCGGACCGCAGACGAACTGCATCAGGCCCCAGGTGACCCCGAAGATGAACTGCCAGTGCGCGGCCGAGGCCGTCGCCTCTGCGGTGGCGGCGCCGAAAAACGAGCGGATCAGGTTCGGCAGGATCGGGATCATCAGGCCGAACGACAGGTTGTTCATCACCGCCGTGGCGTAGATGAAGCCGAACGCGGCCGTCCTTCCCTGCCCCTGCGGCCGCACGCTCGCCATCGCCTTACCCGACATCGCCAGTCCCCAGGTGCTGTCTAAGCGCGCCGAGCAGGTCCTGCCACCATTCCGCATGCCGCCGCAGGAAGACCGCGTCGGGGAAGCCGTGGCGAGCCACGTGCGGCGCCGGCACCGTGTCCCAGCCGAAGTGCTGGACGGTGACGCGGGTCTCCTCGCCCACCGCCTCGAAGGTGACCTCGACGTGGGTCGCCTGGTCCTCGACGAAGCTCGCCTGGCGCCAGCCGAACACCAGCCGGCCCGGCGGCTCCCAGGCGATCACCTTGCCGATCTCGAACACCTTGCCGTTCGCCAGGGTCTCGGTCAGGCGCCCGTCCGGCCCGGGCTCGAAGCCGAGCACGCCGGGGCTGCGCGGGGTGAAGGCGAACATGGGATTGGCCCGCCACCATTCGCCGATCTCGCCGGTGAAGGCGTCGAACGCCTCCTGCGGCGTCGCCGGCACACGCAGGGCCACCAGCACGCGCGAGCTCATCGCTCTTCGTCCTTCGGCGGCGGCTCGGGCGGCGGCGCCGGACGCTTCCTGATCAGGTGGTCGCGGAAGGCGGCCAGCTGGGCGCTCCACATGCGTTCGGTCTCTTCAAGCCAGCGCAGGAGTTCGATCATCGGCTCGGCCTTCAGGGCGTACACCCGCACGCGGGCGTCGAACGTCGGATGCGATTCCTCGACCAGGCCGCTCTGCCTTAGCGTGCGCAGGTGCCGGCTCATGGCAGGAGGCGCGAGGCCCACCTCGCGGGCGAGCTCTCCCGCCGCGCGCGGCCGCTCGCGCAGCAGCTCGATCACCTGGCGGCGGTGCGGGTCGGCCAGGGCCGCGAGGGTCTGGTCCAGCCGCACGCGTCAGACCCAGCCCTCGATCTTCATCGCATCGCCGACGCGTTCCTGCGCCTGGTCGCGGCTGACGGCCTCCACCGTCTGGCTCACCGACCAGCGGTGGCCCTCGTGGTCGCGGCACATGTAGCTGCGGTCGCCGTAGAACTGCGTCTCGGGCTCGCGCACGATCACCGCGCCGGCGGCCCTGGCCCGCTCGCAGTGGGCGTCGACGTCGGTGTCGATGTGGATCGAGGTCACCTGGGTGTTGCGCCCGCCGGTCTTCAGGGGACTGGCGAAATCGGGGTCCCACTCGTAGCCGACCGAGATCAGGGCGTCGCCGAAGCGCATCTGGCAGTGCACGAACCGGCCGTCGTCGCCCTCGATGTAGAGCGCGGTCTCGAAGCCGAACGCCTTCTCCAGCCAGAGCATGGCGGCCTTGGGGTCGTCGTAGACGACGGACGGTTGGAAGCCGACGGTCTTGGCCATGGCTATAGGCCCTCCTTGATCTCGCGGCCGGTGGCGGCCGCCATCTGTTCGGCGGTCATCTCGACCAGGGTCTGGCCGATCGACCAGGGATGACCTTCGAGGTCGAGGCAGGTGTAGACCCGGTCGCCGTAGGGCTGGGTGGCCGGCTCGCGCTGGATGACGGCGCCGGCGGCCCTGGCGCGCTCGCAGTGGGCGTCGATGCCGTCCTCGACTTGGATGTGCACCGAGGCCGTGTGCCGCCCGGCCCAGGCCAGCGGGCTGGCCGCCGCGCCCGAGGGCGGCCCCACCACCATCACCAGGCCGTCGCCGAACGCGCTCTCGGAGTGGATCACCCCGCCGGCGCCG
>DASZQQ010000194.1:0-4093 GCA_035549595.1 Caulobacteraceae bacterium | reverse complement strand
GCCGCCGCCCTGATCGTGGTGGAGGCGAAGACCCGCGCGGTCCGGGCGCTCGTCGCCTCGGCGGGCCGCGACCGGCCGGGCGGCTGGATCGACATGACCCGCGCCCTGCGCTCGCCCGGCTCGGCCCTGAAGCCGTTCATCTACGCCTTCGCCTTCGAGAACGGCGTGGCCGCGCCGGACACCACCATCGACGACACCCCGCGCCGCTTCGTCGACTACCAGCCCGAGGACTTCGACCGCGTGTTCCACGGCCGGGTCACGGCGCGCGAGGCCCTGATCCACTCCCTGAACGTCCCGGCCGTCAGCCTGCTGGACCGGATCGGGCCGCAGGCGTTCGAGGCCCGGCTGACCGCGGCCGGCGCGACCCTGGTGCGGCCCAAGGCCGGCTACCGCGACGCGGGCCTGGCCCTGGCGCTGGGCGGGGAGGGCATTTCGCTGCGCGACATGGCCATGCTCTACGCGGCCCTGGCCGACGGCGGCGTGGCCAAGCCTCTGGCCTGGACCGAGGCCGACGCCGCCCGGCGGGCGCGCCAGGGCGGGGTGCGCCTGGTGCGCGCCGCCTCCGCCGAGCAGGTGCTCGACATCCTGCGCGAGGCGCCGACGCCGAAGGGCCGCGCGCCGTCGGCCCTGACCCGCGGCGGGCCGGCGCTGGCGTTCAAGACCGGCACCTCCTACGGCTTCCGCGACGCGGTCGCGGCCGGGGTCGGCGGCGGCTACGTGATCGCGGTCTGGACCGGCCGCGCGGACGGCGGCGCGCGCGGCGGCCTCACCGGCCGGGACGCGGCCCTGCCGCTGCTGTTCGACGTCGCCGACGCCCTCTCCACCGACCCCTCGGCGCCGCGGCCGATCGCGCCGAAGTCCGCGCCCAAGGCCCTGCGGCAGCTCGAGCGGCCAGGCGAGGGCCCGCGCCTGATCTTCCCGCCCGACGGGGCCACGGTGGAGGCCGAAGGCTTCGGCCCGACCTCGCGGGGCCTGGCCTTCGCGGCCGGCGGCCGGGACCTGTCGTGGTACGTCGACGGCCAGCCCGCCGCCGTCGACCCGGTCAGCGGCCAGGTCATCTGGCGTCCCCCGACCCCCGGCTTCTACCGCGTCACCGTCGTCGACGCCGAAGGCCGCAGGGCCGAGGCCCGAGTCCGCGTGAAGGGGCCGGGGTGAGCATTCGGCGAGGTGCGCAGCGATCCGTCCGGACTCGCCGGAGGCGCGACAAGGCCGCTTTTTCGAGCCACGAAAAGACACGAAACTACACGAAAGGGCTTTGCGGCTTCCTCACGCGGGCGCCTGCGAAGCAAGCCGCCCTTTCGTGTAATTTCCTGTCTTTTCGTGGTTCGAGTTTGGGGCATTCGGTAGCAGATGGGACGCGACCCTTCCGGGGGCCGGGGGGACACTCGCCCCATGGAACGTCCCAACACTGTCGCTGGCCTGGTCGCGAAGCGCGACGAGCTGGCCAGCTACCGCAAGAGCCTTGAGGCAGAGGTCCGCAAGGTCACGCCGATATCGATCATCTAGGGGCCGCGATCCGCCTTTTCGATCCGGCGACCACGCCAGCCGCGATCAGGCGCTACGCCACGTAGGAGGCTCAACAGCCATACCACTAGGTGGCCCCGAGACGTTCGTTTGAGCACTACATCTTGTGGGTTTCTGGTATCTGATACGCTGCCTATTGACGGGGTGCCACAAACCAGACCACTCTACTCAACGTTCAGATGGCAGAACGCAGCCGCCCCGACCAAGGAAACGGCTGCGCTCCCCCAAAGAGGGATGTCTGAACTGGTAGGCCCGCTCTAAGCAGGCCCCCGACGCCCAAGCTGCCTAGGGCTTCGGCCACCGACTGGGCCGCTCTCGCAAGGGAGCGGCCTCTCTTTTGTGCCCGCTAATCAGCGAGCCACAACATATAGACGTCAATGAGGCCATTTCGTCAAGGTGCGAATTCGCACCCTTTTCGCACCCTTTGAGGCCCGATCTCGGTGCGCTATGGTCCGCCGTGGCCGACAATTCCGACAAGAACAAGCGGTGCTACTGCACGCTCTCTCCGCGCACGATCAGACGCCTAGAGGCTCTGGCAAAACTCGGGACTCATGGCGACGACGTGCCCGGCGTCATGGCGCACCTGATCCAGGTTGGGATTCAGGCGGCTATCGAGAAGGACTACATCCCAAGAGACCTCGACTGAGGGTCACCGCTGCCAATAGCCTTGCATGACGTGAAGTACGCCGACTTGGCTAAGCGCCTCACCGATATGGGCTTGCCTGAAACCGAGGCTTCGGTTCAGGTGAAGATCAACCGGGGGGCGTTTCCGGCATGGTTCCTGTTGGCGGTGATGCGGGCCATCGGCGTACCTATATTGCGGCTGGAATAGCCGCCGCGATTGTTGCGCTGGCGGCTATCGTCGCCAGCGTCTGGCTAATCCCAAGGGAGCCAGACATAGCCGGTTATCATCACCCCAGCGCACCAAATCATGCCTATCAGGCAGGCGGCGAAGGCTGCATTCCAGCGCGGCTCCGCGCCCTTCCTGAGAACGCCAATGGCCAAGCTGAGCGAGACCGCTGCGCCAAAGCAGAGCGCGACGAACAAACCACCGCAGAGAGCTTAGACTACAACGCTCGCTCGGCGCATGCCGCCGAACAGGCAGTATTGGTTTCGCACCGCCAAACCATCATCATGTTCTGGCAGACCTTTGCAACGTTCGGAGCATTCATCGCAGCCATCGTCGCCGCCATTTATGCGAAGATCGCCGCCGATGAGACCGGCAAGAGCGCGGTGGCCGCAGGCGAGACACTGAGATTGTCGCGGCGGCCACGCATTAGGATTTGGATAGTTACCGGCGAGTTCTCTGCAAGAGAGACCAAAATAGACGTTCACTACATGAACATTGGGGAGGAAGTCGCCTCCGTTCACCGTCTGGATTACAAGCTCTTTTACAGGAACCACGATACCAAGAAGTGGGTCAGTCGGCCCGTTATCATAGATATTCCTGGGGACGCCAATTTCATTCATCGGGTGGAAAGCGGTGGAATTGATTGCCAGTCCCTTCCCGCCTTCCCAATGCCAAGCGATTCCATCTGGAGGGGCGTTGAACGCGGCCAGACCGAATTGTGTGTCGTTGGTCACGCGAAATACGACGACAGAGGACAGCCGAAAGTTACTCGTCGTACCCACTTCATCTGGTCTTGGGACCGCACTCGCAACGAGTTCGTTCGGCTAGACGAGCCGGAGTGGTCCTTCGAGAATTGAAAGAGCGGCGCACAGCACCGCGAGCGAGCGCACGGGGCGCTCCCAGGTCACCTTGTCCTATCTCCTACATAATGCCGCGAATTTGAACCCTTACGCTCCCGCCAGTTGCCGCAGGGCGGCGTTGGCGATGGTGAGCTTGGCGAAGCTCCAGCCGCCGGGGCTCTTTTCGATCTCCTCCAGGGTGCGGCGGACGGCGCGGACGGGGTCGGCGCGCAGGGCGGACCAGGAGGCGACGGCGGCCTTGGCGCGCTCGGGGCCGTCGACGGCGTCCGGATTGCCGGTGAAGGCCATCACCGCCTTGGTGACGGCCGCCTGCTCGCCCAGCATGTCCTCGATCAGCCGCCGCACGGCCAGGCGCTCGTAGGCGTCGCCGGCGGTGCGCGAGCCCGCCGCCGCGCGCAGGCGGTCGAAGCCGAACACGCCGCCGATGCGGTGGTAGACGTGCGCCACCGCCGGCAGCGGCCAGCTCGACCCGGCCGCGAGGTCGGTCAGGGTCGAGGCCACCGTCAGCGGCCGCATCAGGGCGACCGAGTGGGCCACGTCCTTGGGCGCCCCGGCCTTGATCCATCCCGCGGCGCGCCGGACGGCGGCTTTCTGCTCGAACGGCGAGAGCACCTGCGGCACCAGGGTCTTCAGCCTGTCCACCGCCGGCCGGTAGGCGTCGATGAGGGCCTGGACGTGCGCCCCGTCGCGGACGGCGCGGCGGGCGAGCCAGAAGGTCTGGCCGCGCAGCACATAGGCGAGCTCGCGGTAGAGCGCGGTCTGGCCGGCGGCGGGTATGGTCCCGTCCAGCGCCTCCACTCGCGCCCAGGCTTCGCCGAACCGCAGCACCTGGCGCGCGGCCTCGAAGCCGGTGACGAGG
>DASZQQ010000193.1:0-4217 GCA_035549595.1 Caulobacteraceae bacterium | reverse complement strand
CTCGGGCGACGCGGTCGACCTGACCCTGGTGATCCTGGCCGCGGCCGAGGCCATCCACGCCGCCCTCGGCGTCGGCGACCTGGTGTTCGTGTTCGAGCGCCCGCGCCTGGGGCTCGCCGTGGCCGCGGCGAGCATGACCGTTGGCGGCCTCATGGGCTTCGCCCTCATCCCGGCCCTCGGCCTCGTCGGCGCGGCGCTCTCCGTCACCGCATCGTTCGCCGTGCAGGCGGCCCTGCGCTACGCCGTGCTGCGCTTCGGCCTCGGCGCGCGGCCCGCCGACGCCTCGATCCTTCCGCCCCTGGTGGCCGGCCTGGCGGCGCTCGCCGCCTGCCTCGCGGTCCGCGCCTTCGCCCCGGCGGACGACTGGCCGTGGCGCTTCGCGGCCCTGGCGGCCGGCGCGGCCGTCCTCGCCGCGGGCCTCGGTCCCTGGCTGCGCGCCGACCCGGGGCGGCTGCAGCTCGCCGGCTTCGTGTCGCGCCACGATTAGCCGGGCCGGGGACCCGCGCCCTCAGTAGCTCTTCGGCAGGTCCAGCACCTTCTCGGCGATGAAGCTCAGGATCAGCTGTTCGGTGATCGGGGCGATGCGGGTGATGGCGACTTCGCGGTAGAGGCGCTCGACGTCGTATTCCTTGGCGTAGCCGTAGCCGCCGTGGGTGGCGATGGCCTGCCAGCAGGCGTCGTGGCCGGCGCGGGCGCCGAGGAACTTGGCCGCATTGGCCTCGGCCCCGCAGGGCTGGCCCGAGTCGTAGAGCTGGGCCGCGCGCATCGCCATCAGCCAGGCGCTTTCCAGGTACATCCAGCGCTCGGCCAGCGGATGCTGGATGGCCTGGTTCTGGCCGATCGGGCGGTCGAACACGATCCGTTCGCGGGCGTACTTCGCGGCCCGCGCCAGGGCGTCCTGGCCGATGCCGATCGCCTCGGCCCCGATCAGGATCCGCTCCGGATTGAGGCTGTGCAGGATGTAGGAAAAGCCCCTGCCCTCCTCGCCGATGCGGTCGGCCTCGGGCACGAAGAGGCCGTCGATGAAAAGGGCGTTGGAGTCGACCGCCTTGCGGCCCATCTTCGGGATGCGGTGGACGTCGATCTTCGACCGGTCGAGATCGGTGTAGAAGATGCTGATGCCGTCGGTGGGCCTGGCGCAGTCCTCCAGCTTCGTGGTCCGGACCAGCAGCATGATCTTGTTGGCCACCTGGGCGGTGGAGGTCCACACCTTCTGGCCGCGCACGACGTAGCCGCCCGGCGCGCGCTCGGCGAAAGTCTTGATGTGGGTGGAGTTCAGGCCCGCGTCCGGTTCGGTGAAGCCGAACGCCACCTGGTCCTCGCCGGCGATCAGGCGCGGGATCCAGCGCGCCTTCTGCTCGTCCGAGCCCTTCACCACGATCGGGTGCGGCCCGAAGAGGTTGATGTGCACCGAACTGGCCGCGGCCATGCCGCCGCCGTGGCGGGCGACCTCGTGCATCATCACCGCCGCCTCGGTGACGCCGAGCCCGGCCCCGCCCAGGGCCTCGGGCATGGTGATCCCGAGCCAGCCGGCCTCGGCCATCGCGCGGTGGAAGTCGCGCGGGAACGCGCCGTCCTCGTCGCGGGCGCGCCAGTAGGCGTCGTCGAAGCGGGTGACGACGGCGCGTACGCCCTCGCGGATGGCGGCCAGGTCGTCGGTCTCGGTCAGGGTCTGCATCAGGCGGCTCCGGCGTCGGCGGTCTTCGAATACTTCGACTTGCCGAGGCCGAAGCGGATGAAGGCGATGGTGTCGTAGAGGCCGTGGCAGAGCATCACCGACCACAGGTTGCCGCCGCTGACGACAAACAGGACCCCGAACAGCACCGAGAGCTGGACGATGATCAGCACCGCCCGCTCGCCCTGGTAGAAGTGGATGACCCCGGCGCCGAGGGCGGCCACGACGACCGCGATCGCCGAGGCGACGCCGCCCGGCAGGAAGGGTCCCAGGCCCCGCGCCACCGCCGGCAGCACGACGCCCCGGAAGGTCAGCTCCTCGAGCACCCCGCCCAGGCTCCAGGCGACGACGATCCCGGCGACCAGCTTCGCGGCCGACTGCTTCAGGGCGGCGAAGGTCCCGAGCGTCGGCGGCGCGGCGACCAGGCGCGTGGCGATGCGGTCGGCGACGGGGCTCCAGGCCAGCAGCACGGCGAGGCCGCCCAGCGCCCAGCCCATGGTCCAGGCCGGCGAGCGTCCAAGACCGAGGCCGAGGTCCGCCAGACTGGCCCGCCCCGTCGCCACCGCCGCCGCGGCATAGGCGCCGACCACGACGAGGCCGCCGACCAGCACCGGCGTCGAGCGCCGGTAGCGCCAGGCCACCGCCGCCAGCCAGACGAGGACGACGAGCAGCGCCGTGCTCTGGAACAGGGTCATCCGGGCCGCCTCCCACGGCGGCGCGATGTTAGGGCGCCGGCCTGCGCCGCGACAGGCGCCGCCGGCCCCCGCTCTCCTCTAGAACGCCACCTGCGAGCGCACGGCGACCGCGTCGTAGGTCTGCCCGATCTGGGCGCCGGTCGGGGTCTGGTAGACGGCCGCGTTCGGGCTCAGGCGGTCGATGTCGACGTGCTCGTAGTCGAGCATGAAGCGGATCACGGCGTTGGGGTACCAGTTGAGGCCGGCGGTGAAGTTGCGCTCGGTCCCGCCGCGGATCGCATCGGCCCCCGGCGCGGTTCCCGGCGCGCCGGCGTGGTAGTCGAGGTCGAGGCGCGAATAGCGCACGCCGAGCTCCCAGGCGCCCCAGGTCCCGTCCTTCAGGCTGAACGGCTGAGCCACGGGCGCGGCGTCGAAGGCGCCGGTGATCGGATTGTAGCGGCGCGTCTCGCCGGTCAGCATCCACAGGCCCTCGACGTAGACGCCGTTGAAGCTGGGGCTGGAGAGGCCAGGGTCGGTGCGCGAGACGTGGAAGTGCTCGTACTCGGCCTGCAGGATCAGGCCGCGCTTCTGGGCCGCGAACTCCAGGCCGACGGTCGAGGCGTGGTCGGCGTCGATGGCCCCGGTGTTGACCAGGCGCGTGCCGTCGATCCGCAGCTGCGGCGTGTTGGCCAGGGTGATCGTGCGCGCGGAGAGCGGCACGAGCCCGTTCGCATCCGGTCCGGAGGCGTTGGCCGGATGGGCGACGTAGCTGCCATGGGCGCCCACGTGCACCAGCCAGTCCTGGCCATGCAGCGGCGTCGCCGCCACGCGCCCGACGAAGCCCAGGGGATCGCCGTAGGTCTGCGGGACCGCCGAAGCCGTGCCGGTGCCGAGAACGCCGATGGTCCGGCCGGTGATCGCGCCGGAAACCAGCCAGTGCGGCCCGCTGGCCTGGACCTGGCCGGCCACGCGCGTGTCGCCGGCGGCGAGGCCGCGCGCCAGGTCCGACGAGGCGGCCCGCTCCAGGAACGGCATGGAGTTGGTCGAGGCCTGGTCGTCCATGCCGATCGACGGCGAGAAGGCGCCGACGCGGAAGCGGAAGGGCCTCAGGCCATTGTACTGCAGCCAGGTCTCGTAGACCTGGCCGGTGTTCTCGACGCCCGTGCCGCCGAAGTCGAGCAGCAGGCGGTAGTCCCAGTCGCCGAAGGCCGTGCCGTCGACGCCGAGGCGGGCGCGGCGGAACACGGCCCCGTCCTTCAGCGAGCGGGCGTGGGCGAGGTCGACGTTGCCGGCGGTGGCCCCCAGCGCAGGTCCGCTGCGGCGCAGGTCGGTGGCGATCGGCCCGGCCGCGCCCTGGCTGTAGAGCGCCGAGTCGAGCTGCATCACCGCGTGCACCGTGGTGGTGAAGCGGCCGTCGGCGCTGGTCAGCACCGGCCGGCCCGAGGCCATGGTCGTGACGACGCTGGGCGCCGGCGGGATCTGGGCCGCGACCGTCTGCACGGCCTGGGCCTGGGCGGCCTGGCCGGATTTCAGCGCGTCGGCCTCGGCCGCGAGAGCCTCGGTCTTGGCCAGCAGGTCGCGCTCCTCGGCCTCCAGGCGGGCGTGGTCGGCCATCAGCTGGCGAACCTGCGCCTCCAGCTGCTCGATCCGGGCGTCGCGCGGATCCGGCGCCGGCGCGGCGGCCGGCGCCGCAGCGGCCGCGGCCCCAACCCACAACAGGGCCGCGCCCGCGGCCAGGGCGCCCGAAGCGCTCGTCTTGGTCATGTCATCCCCTTTCGTGGAGGCGCCCGTCCCTACGCCGGCGCCCGTTGCTTTCTTCTTCAGTCTACGGATCGAGGCCGGCCCGTTCATCGAGGAAGGCGTCGTGC
>DASZQQ010000192.1:0-9400 GCA_035549595.1 Caulobacteraceae bacterium | reverse complement strand
CCGCCCAGAACCTAAGGAAACTGGCCAAACTGACGACCATCCAGGCCGCCCCGGCCCCCGCCTGAGCCGCCCCACCTCCACGCACGCTTCAGCTCAGGCCCAACGGCCGCCTCCCCGACGCCGCCTTCTTCAACACAATCGCCCCATTGCGGACCATCATTACCTCCGTGGCACGGACGCCAAATACTCGTGGATTGCTGCAACGGTGGCTTCGGCCCGGCCCCGCGTCGTCTCGCTTCGCGTGAGCCCGATGTGGCCTGTCTCGGTATCCTCCAGATACGCGACTACATTCGACGCGGGTTCCCCCCGCCGCAACATACCGGCCGCTTGAAGCAGATAGCCGTCATACTCGTCCGCGCAGCGGCCGCCGTCCTGCCACTCTCCCTCGCTCAACTCGCGCAGCCCAATCGGGTCCCAAAGGGACCAGCCAATCTCGCGCAGCCGAGACAGTTTGATCTTCGCGCGCTCACTCATGGCGTGATGGTGCCCCGAACCTGATCGACCGAAAACCGCCCCGAACCGACCGCCCTGGAGTTCGCTTCGCGGCGGTCGGTTGGAGGTCCGCTTGCTGGCACGGGCCGCTCGGCCGCTTGCGACCCAAAGCCGAAGTTGGGTCAATCGGCCTCATGCCTCAGAGCGTCGGCTAGTTCCCACGCTCTGGCGCGCAGAGCATCCAATTGGTCGTTCTCAGCGTGCAGCGGCTTGCCGTCATGATGGAGAACTAGGTCGTTCAGAGAGCCCATGCCGCCAAACAACCCAAGAAAGCGCTGCACGCCGTGCGCATCGGATTTGGCCACCTCGTCTGCGGCACGTCGCACATGATCTGCCCAGAAATCAGCGTGACCGGCGAGGCGCTGCTCCAGCGCCCTCATCGCCGCCAGCAAAGCTTCAACGTCGGGATGCAACTTCATCCCTGGAGCTTAGCAGCGCAATGGCGGCTAACCATCCATCTCAGACGTCGGTTACGTCCGCTTCCAGGAACCCGCTTCGAGGCTGCCGCGGGCGGCCATTCGTATGCGGCTTGGGGGCCAGTTGCTGGCGGTGGATCGGACCGGGCGGCGCGCACCGGCTGGCGAGACCGCGGGGCGCGAGGCTTCAGCTGACCGGCGTGCCTGCGGCGCCTACGCCTGCCCCTTGGCCCCCACCCAAGCGACGAGGTCGGTAAGGGTCTTGGTCACCGCCTGGTCGAAGGCCTGGGCGATGGCGCCGACGCGGTTGTCGGCGGCGTCGATGCGGGCCTCGAAGGTGCGGTCGCCGGCGAGGGCCCGGTCGCTGGTGCGGTCGAGGGCGGCGTGCAGGGCGACGACGACCGTCGGCGCGGCGCCGGCGCCGTGGTCGTAGCGGGCCTCGAAGCGGATCACGTCGACCTTCAGCACGTAGTCGGGCCGCACCACCTCGCCGCGGGCGATCAGGCGCGCCGGGCCACCGGCCTCGAAGGCGCGGCGCATGGCGTCGTCGAACAGCGAGGGCGCCGGGGCCACCCAGCGCGAGCCCTTGATGTAGGCCGCCTCATTGCCGCTGACGGTCAGGATGCGGTCGGTGGCGGCGGCCGGCTCGAAGCTCGTCACCGAGTTCATGACGCCGAACCGCTCGCCGGCCTGGCCTTCCGCCGGCGTCGTGGTGACGCCGAAGCGGAACAGCTGGGCGGGCTGCTGCTTGGGGAACACCGAGACGCAGCCGGCCAGGGCGCCGGCGACGGCCAGGACGGCGAGGGCGCTCGCGAGAGGGCGCATCGGCTTCATGGTTTCACCTCGACTTCCTTCGACGGCGGCTTGCTGAGGAGGCCTTGCGGGCTCTGCTGGACCTCGCCGACGACGCGGTCGAGGTGGTCGGTGGCCTGCTGCAGGCTGGCGATGGCCGCCTGCATCTGCGGCAGGGTGGTGGTGGCGAAGTCGCCCGTGGGGCCATCCAGCCTGTGGACCATGCCGCGCACCTCGTGCGTCGCCGCCTCGATCTCGGTGGCTGCGTCGGCGAGCTTCTTGACCGCGCGCGTGCCGTCGCCGTTGACCAGAACCTGGCCCGAGCGGGCGAGGTCGCGGATCTGCTGGGCGGCCTGGTCGGCGCTCTGCAGGGCCTTCTGGGCGTCGGCGATGATCGCCCTGCGCTCGCGCATCTCGGCCGTCACCGACTGGATGTCGCTTAGGGTGGCGCTGAAGGTCTTGATGTTCTCGTCCGACAGCACCCGGTTGACGCGGTCGAGGGTGTCGATGGCTCGCTGCAGCACGTTGCCGCCGCCGGCCAGGATGTCGGACAGGGCGTCGCGTTTGCCCGGGATCTCCGGATAGCCGCGCCGCGTCCAGACGTCCTTCAGCAGCGGCTTCGAGGGCGTGCCGGCCGAGATCTGCACGTAGTTCACCCCGGTGATGCCCTGCGGCTCGAGGCTGGCGTAGGAATCGACGCGCACCGGCACGTTGGCGGTCACCTTGGCTGTGGCCACCACCTTGGTGGGATCGGTCTTGTCGAGGGCGATGTTCGACACCTCGCCGACCTTGATGCCGTTGAAGTGCACCTCGCCGCCCTGGCTCAGGCCGCGCACCGGGCCCTGGAACACCAGGTCGTAGTAGTTGTACTCCTGGTTGAAGCGCAGCCGCGCCAGCCAGACGACGAAGATGATCAGGGCGATCAGCAGGATCGTCGAGGCCAGGCCCACCAGGGCGTAGTTGGCGTTGCGCTCCATCAGTCTGCTCCGGTGTGAAGGGCCGCCTGCGCTTCGGCCGAGGCGCGGCCCCGCGGTCCCAGGAAGTAGCTCTTGATCCAGGGGTGGTCGGACTTTTCCAGCTCGCGGACCGGGGCCATGGCGATCACCTTCTTGTCGGCGAGGACCGCCACCTGGTCGGTCATGGTGTAGAGGCTGTCGAGGTCATGGGTGACCATCAGCACCGTCAGCTCCAGGCTGTCGGCCAGCTCGCGGATCAGGTTGTCGAACGCCGCGGCGCTGATCGGGTCGAGGCCCGAGGTCGGCTCGTCGAGGAACAGCAGCTCGGGGTCCAGCGCCAGCGCCCGGGCCAGGCCCGCGCGCTTGATCATGCCGCCCGACAGCTCGGCCGGCTTCAGCGCTCCGGCGCCGGCCGGCAGGCCGGCCAGCGCGATCTTGAGGTCGGCCAGGCGGTCGATCTCGTCGAGCTTCATGTCGGTGTGCTCGATCAGCGGCGCGGCGACGTTCTCCTTGACCGTCAGGTTCGACCACAGGGCGCCCATCTGGAACAGCACGCCCCAGCGGCGCTCGATCGCCGTCCACTGCCGGCGCCGGGCATAGCGGATGTCCTGGCCGAAGATCTTCACCGACCCGCCCTCGGGCCGCTTCAGGCCGATGATGGTGTTCAGCAGCACCGACTTGCCGGTGCCCGAGCCGCCGACGAGGCCGATCACCTGGCCGCGCGGGATCACCAGGTCCAGGTCCTGGTGGATCACGTTGGCGCCGAAGCGCGAGACGAGGCCGCGCACCTCGATCGGCGGCGCCTCCATGTCCAGCGGGTCTTCGTGCCGGATCGTCATAGGTCGAGCTTCATGTAGATCAGGGCGAAGACCGCATCGATCAGGATGGTGGCGAAGATCGCGTGCACCACCGCGGCGGTCACCCGCCGGCCCAGCGACTCCACGTCGCCGCCGACCTCCATGCCCTGGCGGCAGCCGATGCCGGCGATGACCACGGCCAGGACCGGGGCCTTGGACATGCCGACCCAGAAGTGGCGCACGCCGACGTAGTCGATCATGCGCTCGTAGAAGAGGGTGGGGGAGATATCGAGCTGGGTCCACGCCACCGTCAGGCCGCCGGCCAGGCCCGCCAGGGTGGCGACGAAGGTCAGGAGCGGGATCGTGAACAGCAGGGCCGCGAACCGCGGGAACACCAGGGCGTCGAACGGGTCGATGCCCAGCACCTGCATGGCGTCGATCTCCTGGTTCATCTTCATCGCCCCGATCTCGGCGGCGAAGGACGAGGCCGAGCGGCCGGCCAGCAGCAGGGCCGTGATCAGGATGTTGAACTCGCGCAGCACCGAGATGCCGACCAGGTCGACGTCGAACACCTGGGCCCCGAAGTTCACCAGCATGTTCGCGCCGACGAGGCCGACGACGGCGCCGATGAAGAAGGTAGTCGTGGCCACGATGGGCGTGGCGTCCAGGCCCGCGCGCTCGGCCAGGGCGAACACAGCGGCCCAGCGGATCGGTTGCGGCTTGCTCCACTTCATGGCCACGAACAGCCACGGCGCGAAGGTGTAGACCACGGCCACCGCCGCCCGCCCGACGGCGACGATCAGGTGGCCGTTGAAGGCCATGGTGTCGTAGGCGTCCGTGAACAGGCCCACCACCCCGCGGCCGATGCGCTCGAACAGCTCGTAGAAGCTGCGGTGCTCGACAGGCGGCGTCCGCGGCGCCGCGGTGGCCTTGTCGACCAGCTCCAGCAGGCGGCGGATCTCCGACCGGGCGGCCAGCGGTCCCGCCTCGGCCGCCATCTCCATGGCCCGCAGGATGCCGAAGGCGCCGGAGGTGTCGCAGCGGTTCACGTCCGTCAGGTCGAGGGCGATGCCCTTGGAGCCCCGCAGCACGTCCTCGAGCCGCTCGTTGGCCTCGCCCATCCAGACGGCCGTCCAGTCGCCGGTGAGCACGGCGGTGCGTCCGCCGTCGCGCTCCTCCAGCTTGAAGTCGGCAGGCTGATGCATGGCAAGGCGCGGAGGCCCGCGCGAATTCCCTCTGCAGCCGTCCCCCAGACGAGTCGGCTTTCCCCAGGCCTCGACCCTAGCAGAGGTTCAGCGAACGCCTAGCACCTGGGGCGAGATTGCCGTGAAACGCGTCCGGAAGGGGCAGTGGCCGGCGCGTGCGGCAAGGTGTTGGCTGTCGGATGCCCTGTGTTCCTGATGCGTTCTTGACTGTCGTGGGCGATATTGCACTCTGCAAACCCGGCTCGGGTCGGGGCATGCTAGATGAGTGCCCCCGTTCGGTCAGGCTTCGGCCGTCTGGTCGATGTCACCCTTCCCCATGGCGGCTTAGTCATGTCGGTTGTCGAGGGCTATTTCGATGAGAGCGGCGACCTTGATGAAGCGCCGCACGTCTTCTGTGTGGCCGGGTACTACTTGTCTGAAGATGCAGCGCGCGCGATGGATGCTGCGTGGCGCGAGGTGCTCCTTCGCTATGACGTGCCCTACTTTCACATGGTCGATTGCGCGCACGGACGGGGAGTATTTGCTGGCAAAGCCAAGGAACAGCGCACCGAATTGGTCAAAGAGCTAATTGGTCTAATTAAGGTACACACGATCGAGGGGTTCTCGGCGATCTGCTATGGGCGCGAAATTGCAGCGGCCCGGCCGGAGCAGAACGTCTACACGCTTGGCGTCGACATGTGTCTCAAGTCGATCCAGTCTTTCTTGGAGGTGCGCCGATCTTTTGGCCGGGTCTCTTATTTCTTCGAGTCGGGACACAAGAACCGCGGCCACGCCTACAACTATGTGGCCGCTGAGCTAAAGCGACTCGGCGCTTCCCTGACTTTCGGTGACAAGGCCGAGATGGCGCTCTTGCAGGCTGCCGACTTGCTGGCGTGGCAGACTACGAAATTCGTCAAGGATCGGATTCAGCAGAAGCGACCGCCGAGGCAAGACTTTCTCAGCCTCATGGAACACCCGCACGCCTTAGTGCATGCTGGATTAGATGGAGACAATGACAAGCTGTCCATTGAGTACTATCCGCTCAGCCGACGCTCTCGATATACCAGCGCATTCACCGTTGATCGGGACGGGCCGATTGTCCTCATGCGTGAGGAGGGGGACAGTACACCCCTCATCTTCGTCAGCGCCACTCTTGGATGGGGGCGAGGCAGCGTAGACGATCTAACCTACGTGGGCTTCAGTCAGTTGGCCGGGGGCGCACCCTTCGGGCTTGCTTTCGATGCGTCGCGACTTCACGAGGCGGCCGGAGTGTTCCTCGCGGCCGCCGCTGCCAACCCGGTGGAGAACATGCGCGCCGTGTTGTTACCGACGCGGATGACCGTCGAGAACACGGTTGAAGGGGTCGTGTTCACTTTCGGCCTACCGAGTGGGGGTACCATAACCCTAGGCATCAACGCACTGGACGTTGAAAAGGACCTCTCCGCGTTGATTGATCGGCTCAATCAACTCATCGACGAGCGCAGCGAAAAGCCCGAATGACCTACCGCTCGCGCGAGGGTCGCTTCTCGGGAACGACTTTCTTGGATGCCTTGCCGAACCGCTCGCCGCTTTCATCGACGCGAGCCGCCTTGGCGGCGTCGATGAAGCGCTTTGATTGGGCGGTGTCGTCAGGTTCGGGTTTGGGTGACGCCCTCTGCGATCGGCTGAAGGGGGATGAGTGATGGCCAGGCCGAAGGTCGAGGTGCGGTCGGCGGCGCGGTTCGATCCGGGCTTCCCGGACGACCGCATCGAGACCGACGCTTACTTTCTCGAGTTCCCCGGGCGGAACATCTGCGAGGCGATCGCCGACAAGTTCCGGCAGATGCAGGTGCGGGTCGATTGCCTCAGGAACGCCGGGGAGCACGGCTGGGAGCTCGATCTGAGCGTCGGCGACAGGGCCTTCTGGCTGCAGATCAGCTGGATCGACGAAGACTGCTGCATCCTGCAATTCGAGGAAGCGCCAGTGCTGTTCAGGCGCAAGAGGTTCGACGACCCGGTGTACTGGCGCTTCCTGCGGGCGCTGCACGACGCGCTGGCGAAGGACGGCCGCTTCCGGAACCTGCGCTGGTTCGTCCGCGGCGACGAGGACGTGGTCGACGGGGTCGGCAAGCCGACGCCCCTCGACGACAGCGTTCCGGCGCTCTGACCGTTCGGCCGGCTGGCTTTTCGCCTTCGCCGCCCGCAACTTGGTCCGATGCAGGGACTGGTCGACCTCCTCGCGCGGCGTGTCCTGGTCTGAGCCGTCAGGCCTCGACCGACAGGCGCATGCCGGCCAGCGGCGCGGCGGCGTGGATGTCCTGTTCGGCGCCCTGCATCTGGCCGCGCAGGTCCTTCAGCGCCGCGTCGGCGTCGGCGAAGGCCTCGTCGGTGGGCTTGTCGGGCTTGCGGCCTCTGGCCTGGGTGCGGGACGACTCCAGCAGGTCGGACACCTCGTTCGAAAAGGCGCGCAGGTCGCGGATGAAGCCGAGGCCGTCCTCGCCGATCTGCTTCTTCACCTGGCCGACGACCGCGTCGTAGAGGGCGGGGTCCCGGGCGGGGGCGGCGGCTGGCGGCGCGGCCGCTTGCCCCTGGCCGTCGCCCGCACCGGCAGAAGACGAGGACGGCTGCGACGCCGATCCCGCGCCCACGGCGGCCGACGAGACGTCGCCGGCCAGGCCCAGTTCCTCGCCGCCGGCCTTGCGGTAGGCGTCGAGCGCCGACTTCAGCTCCTTGAACACCTGCGCCAGGGCCTTGGCCATCGCCTTGGGATCGCCGGCCAGCAGCTTCTTCAGCACCTTCACCCGCTCGGCCAGTTCCTGCAGCTTGGCGCGCGCCCAGCTCTTCTGGGTGTCCGAGGCGGAGAACCGCGCGCTGGAAAGGGCGCTGGCGGCATCGGCGGCGACGGTCGCCTTGTCGGGCCCTTCGACGAGCCGGGCGAGCTGGACGCGCGTCGGCGTGGCCGGGCCGGCCAGCGTCGCTGAGATCGTCATCCGGTGAGCCTTCTGCTGCGGACGTCGCGGTCAGCATCGCAGGCCGAGGTTGCCGAGCGCTTAGCGCGGGGCGCCGAACCGTCAGCGCACCTGGCGCTGGATGTCGGTGCGCATCAGCTTGCCCATGCCGTTGCGCGGCAGGCGCCGCATGTAGTGAACCCGGGCGCTTGGGAAGCCGCCCAGGGTGGCCTTCAGCGCCGCGGTCAGGCGCGCCGTGTCGAGCGGCGCCTCGGCCTCGATCACCACGTGCGCCACCTCTTCGGCGCTGTCGTTCTGGCGCGAGAACAGGCAGACGCCGCTGACGCCGAGGCGTTCGGTCAGGTCGTCCTCCAGCGGCGCCGGCGAGACCTTGTGGCCGGCGACGTTGATGACGTCGGTGACGCGGCCCATCAGGGCCATCCGCCCGTCTTCCCGGATCAGGCCGAGGTCGCCGGGATAGAAGTAGCCGTCCTTGAAGAAGGCCGCCGTGGCGGCGTCGTCGCCGAGGTAGCTGGTCGGGCCGTCCCTGGTGGAGACGCGGATGCGGCCGATCTCGCCGGGCGGCAGGCGGTTGTCGTCGTCGTCCACCACGTGCGGGTCGCGGTCGAGCCGAAGCGTGTGCCAGCGCCGGTCCTCGTCCCGCTCCAGCAGGGTCTCGGCGTAGGTGATCGCCTCGGTGCAGCCGAGGGAGTTGTAGACCAGGGGCGTCAGTCGCTCGCGCGCCATGTCGACCAGGGCCTGGCGCGGCGTCGCCCCGCCGACGAAGAGGCGCATCCCGGGACGGAACGGGATCTCCCGCCCGGCGTCGGTCTCGACCACATGGGCAATCTGCTCGGGCAGCATGATGGCGTGGGAGACGCCCGGCTCGGTGAGGCACCGGCGAAGGTCGCCCTGGTCGAGGACGATGGCCCCGCCCGCAAGCCACACCGACCCGGCGCTCTTGTAGCCGGCGCCGGTCCAGCCGCCGAAGTTGAACAGCGCCTGGCGGCTGTCCTCGTCCACGCGGTCCATGACGCGGCGCGTGTTCAGGAACGCGCGCTCGAACGAGCGGGCCATCACCACCTTCTTGTAGGCGCCGGTAGTGGCCGAGGTCTGCAGGACGTGCTCGCCGACCGCCGGCGCGCGCGGACGGCCCGCCTCGACCGGGCGCGCGAGGGCGCCGTCCCAGCGGGCGAACACCAGCGGCCAGCCGTTGCGGGCGCAGAGCGCTTCCAGCCCTGGCCAGCCGGGATCGGTGTCGGTCAGGACGAGGCGGACGTCGTCCAGCCCCAGAGCGGCGGCGTTCTCGGCCGACTGGGCGGCGACGGTGGTCAGGCCCAGTTCGCGCAGCGCCAGGCTGCAGATCCAGAACTGCAGCAGGTCCTGGACCGCCAGCACGGCGTAGCCCGGTCCCCCGATCCCCTGGCGCTCGAACGCCTGGATCGTGGCCTCGATCGCGCACGCCAGCTCGCCGTAGGTCAGGCGCCGGCCGTTGCAGACGATGGCGAGCCGCTCCGGCCCCCGCTCGGCGCCTGCGAAGATGAAGGTCGAGAGCACCGCTCAGCCGCGCGTGCGCGGCGCGTGGGTGATGCGCAGCAGGTTGGCCGCCCCCGGCGCGCCCATCGGCGGCCCGGCGATGATCAGGATGCGGCCGCCCGGCGCGGCGAGACCCAGTTCGGCGGCCATGTGCGCAGCCTCGTCGGTCATGGCCGCGACGCCGCGGGGCTGGGCGGCGACGCGCGCCTCCAGGCCCCAGACGAGGCCCAGGCGCCGGGCCGTCGGCAGGCCGGGGGCGATGGCCAGCACCGGGTGCAGCGGCCGCTCGCGCGCCACGCG
>DASZQQ010000191.1:0-4058 GCA_035549595.1 Caulobacteraceae bacterium | reverse complement strand
CCCAGGCGGCCTTCACCGAGAGCCAGGAACGTTTCCGCCTCGCCGTCGAGGCGGCCAAGTGCGGCATCTGGGAGTGGGACCTGCAGTCGGACGAGATGTTCATGTCCGACGTCATGGGCGTGATGCTGGGTTGGGGCGGCGGCGGCGTCGCCAAGGGCGAGCAGGTGCTCGAGAAGATCTCGCCCGACCACCGCGAGCGCGTGCGCCAGTCGCTGAAGAGCGCCGGCGAGTACGGCGCCTTCGACGTCAGCTTCCGCGTGCCCGGCGCGAACGGGACGCCGTCGACCTGGATCGACGCCCGCGGCCAGGGCTTCGGTTCGGGCGGCGACCGCTTCACGCGCATCATCGGCGTGGCCCTGGACGTGACCGAGGAGCGGCTCGCCCAGATCCGCGCCCAGGCCGCCGAGAACCGTCTGCGCGACGCCATCGACAGCGTGCCCGAGGCGTTCGTGCTGTGGGACCGCGCCGGGCGTCTGCTGATGTGCAACGCCAACTACCGCGACTTCTTCCAGCTCGAGGCGCGGCTGCTGAAGCCCGGCGCCCAGCGCGACCACGTGCTGCGCTTCGTGCGCCTGGCGATCAAGCAGGAGCTGCCCCCCGTCGAGGGCGTACGCGAGGCCGAGCTCAACGACGGGCGCTGGATCCAGATCGCCGAGCGGCGGACCTTCGACGGCGGCCTCGTCGTCACCTGCGCCGACATCACCGCGATCAAGACCCAGGAAGAGGCGCGGCGCCTGAACGAGGAGAAGCTGCAGAGCGCCGTGGTCAAGCTGGAGCGCGCCCAGGAGGAGGCGGCCGAACTCGCCCGCAAGTACGCCGACGAGAAGGTCAAGGCCGAGGCGGCCAACAAGGCCAAGAGCGAGTTCCTGGCCAACATGAGCCACGAACTCAGGACGCCGCTGAACGCCATCAACGGCTTCTCGGAGATGATGACGGCGCAGATGTTCGGCCCGCTGGGCGACGCGCGCTACCTGGAGTACGCGCACGACATCCACAACTCCGGCCAGCACCTGCTGGCCCTGATCAACGACATCCTCGACATGTCGAAGATCGAGGCCGGCAAGATGAACCTGCGCTTCGAGCCGCTGTCGGTGGCCGAGCTGGTCGAGGACTGCGCGCGGCTGATGCGCAACCGCGTCGATTCCGCGGGCCTCAACCTCGACCTCGACATCCCGCCGCTGCCGGACGTCGAGGGCGACTACCGGGCGATCAAGCAGGTGATCCTGAACCTGCTCTCCAACGCGGTGAAGTTCACGCCGCGCGGCGGGCGCGTCACGGTCCTCGCGGAACTGCGCAAGGAGGCGCTCGGCCAGCGTATCCGCGTCAGTGTGCGCGACACCGGCATCGGCATCGCCAAGGAGGACCTCGCCCGCCTCGCCAGGCCGTTCGAGCAGGTCGAGAACCAGCACGCCAAGACCCAGAAGGGCACGGGCCTGGGCCTGGCCCTCACCAAGTCCCTGGTCGAGCTCCACGGCGGCGTCCTGGACCTGCAGAGCGCGCCCGGCCAGGGCACGACGGTCAGCTTCACCCTGCCTGTGCAGCAATTGTCCCTGATGCCCGCCGGCGGCTTCGCCGCGGCGTAGGGCAGGGGCGGCGTCCGCCTTAGGCGTAGTGCTCCAGTTCCAGCCGCTCGAACGAGCGGGTCCACGGGTGCTGCCGCGCCTCGTAGACGGAGACCTGCGGCGGCGGGAAGGCCGGGTCGGCGAAGGCGCCCACCGTCACGATCAGCGAGCCCGGCGCCCCGCTATAGTCCCAGAACACGGTCGCGCCGCAGCGCGGACAGAAGCTGAAGGTCGCCGAGGCGCCGCTGTCGCCGCGCCGGCTCCAGTGCGCCGCCTCGCCCTCGATCGTCACCGCCTCGGCCGGGAAGCGGGCCTGGACGCTGAACACGCTACCGGTGCGCTTCTGGCAGGTCAGGCAATGGCAGATGGACACGCGCACCGGCTCGCCCTCGCAGGTGAGGCGGAGCTGTCCGCAGCTGCACGACGCCGACCGTGCGGCCATGGCGAACACTCCTCGAAGGCGGAAGAACAGGCCGCAGCCACCATGCACGGCCGCGGCGTCGGAATGCGTCAGGAGGGGCCCGCCCGCGGCCGGGCGTTCGGCGAGCCCGCCTCCACGGCCGTGGGCCGGACGCCCTCCCGGTTCAGCGCGCCGACGAGCCGGCCCAGGTCCTGGCGCAACGGCTTGACGTCGCCGCGGCCGTCCGGATGCAGGCGGCTGGTCAGGATGATCAGGTAGCCGCCGCTCGCCGGGTCGATCCAGATCAGGCAGCCGGTGTAGCCGGTGTGGCCGAAGCTGGCCGGGCCGAACGCCTGGTCGAAGCCAAGCGAATAGGCCGAACTCACGTCCCAGCCCAGGGCCCGGCGGGCGCCCCCGGGCAGCAGCTGCGGCCGCGTCATCGCCGAGACGGTCTCGGGCTTCAGGATCCGCACGCCGTCGAGCGCGCCGCCCGCCAGCAGCATGCGGGCGAAGCGCGCCAGGTCGTCGGCGGTGGAGAACAGGCCTGCGTGGCCGGCCACCCCGCCCATGCGCCAAGCGGTCGGGTCGTGCGCCTCGCCCCAGCGCAGGCGCCCGTCGATGCGCTCGGTGGCGACGATGCGCGACAGCCGATCGGCCGGCGGGCGGAAGCCCGTGGCGGTCATCCCGAGAGGGGCGAAGACGTGCTCGTGCGCATAGACGTCCAGCGGCTGGCCGCTGACCCGGGCCACGATCTCGCCGAGCACGATGAAGTCGATGTCGCTGTAGACAAAGGCGCTTCCCGCCGCCCGCACGGGGCGGACCGCGGCGGCGCGGCGCAGGCCCTCGTCCTGGCCGCTCCAGGGCGCCGACATGTCGAGGTCGGGCGCCAGGCCCGAGGTGTGGGTCAGCAGCTGGCGCACCGTGATCGCGCCCTTGCCGTTGGCGGCGAAGGCCGGCCAGTAGGCGGCCGCCGGCGCGTCCAGCGCGATCCGCCCCTGCTCGACCAGCTGCATCACCGCCGGCGCGGTCGCGATCACCTTGGTGAGCGAGGCGAGGTCGAAGATGTCGCCGGCCCGCAGCGGCGCCGGCGCAGGGACCAGCGCCCGCTCGCCGAAAGCCTGGCGAAAGACGGTCCGGCCCTGGCGGCCGACGACGACCACGGCGCCGGGGACATGGCCGGCCGCGAGGTCGCGCAGGATGACGGGCGTGATCGCCGCGGCGAGGTCCTCACGCGGCCCGACCGTGGCGCAGGCCTGCGCCAGCCCCAGCGTCAGGGACAGGACCCCCCCGAGGAGGAGCCCGCGGCGCGAGGGCTGGAAGGCGCGGCCGCCAGCCCGGTCCCGGAATAGACGTTGCCCGCGTTCCAGAGCATCCATCCGTCCGCCCCGAAGTCCTCCGCAGCCTTGATCTGCTGGGCGACCTCGTCCGCGTCGAACAGGCGCCCGCCGAAAGCATAGTCGCGAAACGCCTGCAGCCAGGGCCGGAAACGCCGGGGCGAGACCTTCAGTCGCGCCTGAGCTTCGCCAAGGGAGTCGTGGACGATGGCGTAGACGTTGTCGACCGGACGGCGCACGCCCGGGATGCCGAACTGGAAGCCGGACGGGTAGAGCATCGGCGCCAGGTAATCGACGTTCGGCGCGATGGCCTCGATCTCCTGGCCGATGCCGGTGTCGTTCCGGTTCCAGCACGTGTAGCCGAAGATGTCGGCGGCCAGGTAGACGTTGTAGGGGGCCAGCGCCCGCCGCGCCTCGGCCAGGAAGCCGGCGATCGCGGCGGTGCGGGTTTCGGTCGTCGAGGGCTGAGCCAGCAGCAGCGTCGCCGATGAATCCGGGAAGCGCAGGTAGTCGAACTGGATCTCGTCGAACCCGGCCCGCGCGGCCTCGAGGGCCAGGGCGATGTCGTAGGCGCGGACCTCGGGCTGGAACGGATCGACCCAGGCCAGCCGCTCGCGGTCGCGGAACACCTGGCCGTTGGCGCGCTTGACCGCGAGGTCGGGCCGGGCCGCCGCCAGGGGATCGTCCTTGAAGACCACGATGCGGGCGATCAGGTAGGCGCCCCTGGCGTGCAGGTCGCGGGCGAGGGCGGCCAGGTCGCGG
>DASZQQ010000190.1:0-4805 GCA_035549595.1 Caulobacteraceae bacterium | reverse complement strand
CCGGCGCGCGGCTGAAGCCGGCTCAGGCCGGGACGCCGTCGATGCCCCGCCGGGCCGCATCGGCGCCCTCGCTCATCATCGCCGCGACGGCGACGGCCGCCTCCGCCGGCAAGACGTCGGCGCGCCAGACGAGGCGCGTGCCCGCGCCGTCGGGGATCACCGTGAAGGAGGCGTTGTGGTGCGCAAGGCGCTCGCTGCGGGCGGAATAGGCGAGTCGGCGGCCGGCCTCGTCGAGGTCGACGATCACTTCGCGGGCGACGAAGCCGTTGGCGAAGGTGACGATCCGGTCGGCTCCGTCCATCTGCGTGTCGACCACGAAGCCCGGCGCGAAGCGGGTGTGCACCGCGCCGATGTCCCGCACCACGCCCCACACCGCCTCCGGTGGCGAGGCGAGCAGAATCTCTTTTAGAATCGATGCCATGGGGCCGTCTCCTGATGTCGATGGAGACGATCGTGGCAGGCTTGCGGCGCCCGTGCTCGCGAGATTCGGACCCTATCGGTCCCCTTGGGTCACCCACAACTTCCGCTCTCCCCGAGGGAGAGCGGAGAAGAGGGGAGCCTACGCCGGTTCCAGGGCCGCCGATTTCAAGGTGAAATCGGCCGGGTCGGGCTTGAGGGTGGCGCGCCAGTAGTCGACCAGGGCGAAGGGCCAGTTCTGGGTCACGCGGCCGGCCTCGTTCTTGTACCAGCTGGTCACGTTCGGGGCGCCCCAGGCCATCAGCTTGTTGGCCGCGTCGACGCGCTCGTTGAAGGCGTCGTGCACGTCCTTCTTCACCTCCAGCGTCCTGGCCCCGGTCTCTGCCAGGAGTTCCAGGCAGCCCAGGATGTAGCGGACCGAGCACTCGGAGAAGAAGATGATCGAGCCGTTGACGACGATGTTCGTATTCGGCCCGTAGATCATGAAAAGATTGGGGAAACCCGGCGTCGTCATGCCCAGATAGGCGCGCGGGTCGCCGGCCCAGGTCTCGTGCAGGTCGGCCCCGCCGCCGCCCTTGATCTTCATCGGCGACAGGAAGCGGCTGGCGGTGAAGCCGGTGCCGTAGATCAGCACGTCGCAGTCATGGTGCGCGCCGTCGGCGGTGACGATCCCGGTCTCGTCGATCTTCGTGATCGCTTCGGTGACCAGCGAGACGTGCGGCTGCTGCAGGGCCTGCAGCCAGACGCCATTGTCGAGCAGGGCGCGCTTGCCGCCCAGCGGGTACTCGGGAACGACCTTCTCGGCCAGGTCCGGGCGGTTCGCCACCTGGCCGCGCAGCATCTCGGCGACCATGTCGCGGAAGGCCTGGTTGGCCTCGCTGACCGCGGTCGGCGGGCCCTTCCAGTCGGGGTCGGCCTGCACGGCGGGCAGGAGGCCGTCGGTGGCCATCCACAAGAGCCAGAAGCGGTACCAGCGGTCGTAGAAGGGAATGGTCTCCAGCAGCCACTTTTTCCCGTCCGCCACGTCCTCGTGGTAGTGCGGGGTCGGGAAACACCAGGGCGGCGTGCGCTGGAACACTTCCAGGCTTCCGACCTTGCCGACGATCTCGGGCACGAACTGGAAGGCGCTGGCGCCGGTGCCGATCACCGCGACGCGCTTGTCCTCCAGGTCGACGCCGTGATCCCAGCGGGCCGAGTGGAACGAGGCGCCCTTGAAGGTGTCGCGGCCCGGAATGTCAGGATAGCGCGGCCGGTTCAGCTGGCCGACGGCGGTGATCACGGCCGTCGCCTCGACCCATTCCTCGCGGCCGTCCTTCAGGCGCAGCTTCACGCGCCAGACCTGGCGGGCCTCGTCTAAGGCCATTTCCTCGACCTCGGTCTCGAACCGGATGTGCTTCTTCAGCTCGTAGCGGTCGGCGACGCCGCGGAAATAGTCCAGCAGCACCGGCTGGGTCGAGAAGTGCTGCGGCCACAGGTGG
Organism: Caulobacteraceae bacterium; assembly: GCA_035549595.1. GTDB lineage: Bacteria > Pseudomonadota > Alphaproteobacteria > Caulobacterales > Caulobacteraceae > Acaudatibacter. The sequence goes on along the minus strand of DASZQQ010000190.1, from coordinate 2,910 downwards.
TTGGGCTCGAACGAGTAGGAGTACATGTGGTTCGAGGAATCGACCCGGCAGCCCGGGTAGGTGTTCTCCAGCCAGGTGCCGCCGACGTCGGCGTTCTTCTCCACGATCTCGTAGGGCACGCCGGCCTGGCCCAGGCGGATGCCGGCCAGCAGGCCCGACATGCCGGCGCCGATCACCAGCACCTTCATCTTCGCCGCCGCGGCCTTCAGCTTCGGCGAGTCCCAGCGCGGCGACTTGGAGTTCTCGCCGGTGATGGCCAGCTCGTCCTCGAGGTAGTCCAGGTAGTCGCGCGGGATGTCGACGCCGGTGATGTAGTCCATCATCGGCCGGATCGCCTCGGACGCCAGGTCCCCGATCGGCTCGCGGCGGCCCTCGAGAAAGTCGGTGATCACGCCCTTGGCGAAGGCGCGCATGATCGCCTGCTCCTCGTCCGGCACCCCGATGTTGTTGCGGTCCAGCGGCTGGTACTGCGGACGCCACTCCGGCTTGAGGTGATGGGTGTTGCCGGTGAGGTGCACCAGCGCCGTCATCAGCGCCGGCAGGTGCGCCGCATCGATCGCCTCGTCGAGGTTAGTCGCGAAATCCAGGGGCATAGCTTCCTTCCCGAAGTCGAACTGGCCCCGAGGTTAGGACTGCGCCGGTCCCCGGTTCACGGCGGCCAGACGCCGCACGGCCCCGCCGGTGAGGCGAGGCCGCGGAATCGATCCTGCCCTGACTCGATGAAGACGCAAGGCTAGAACGCCTTTGCGGCGTCTCGCCCCCGCGGCCGATCAGGCGGCCGCGTTGGCCCGCGCGTGCGACACGCCGCTCAGCGATTCGGCGATCGTCAGCAGCGCCCGGCGGGCCTCGCCGTCGCTGATCTTGGCGAAAGCGGCAAGAAGGTCGGTGGCGCCCGGAGTCGCCAGCTGGGCGTAGATGATGGCTTCGACCGGGGCCGAGCCGTCTTCGCCGACCAGGGCGGCGACAGTGGTTTCCAGCTTGGCGGCGATCTTGACCAGCATGGAAGCCGACACGCGGTTCGCGCCGCGTTCGTACTTCTGCACCTGCTGGAAGGTGATGCCGAGTGCATTGGCCAGCTGGGTCTGGCTCAGCCCCAGCCACCGACGACGAATGCGGATCCGCGCACCGACGGCGACGTCGATGGGGTCCGGTCCGTCGCGATTCACAGCCTGCATTCTGGGGTCTCCTGCCAAAGGTTAACTCGGTTCACCCGTACATCCACAAAGAGAACGCGGCTAGAGTGCGCGCGCGCTGGGCGAGTTGTCACGATTGTTTCAACTCCACCGCTCCCTGTCCCTGTCGTGTTTCGTCGCAGGCGCCATGTAAACGTCGCCAGATAGGCCGAACGTTCCCACGCGGCGGCGATGGGCGCGTGCGCCGCCACCGCCGCCGCCTCTGTTGCGGTTAGGTGCGGGGCCCTCTTGTGAAGGAAGCCACAAACCTTGCCGGGCAAGGCGCCGCGGCCCGCGTCGTCGCGATGTCGACAGGGCGCGGCGGCGGCAGAGTCCACGCCTGCAAGGCAAGGCCGATCACGGCGGCCTGCGCGGCCTCAGGGGAAGTCGTCGACGTCGCTGCGGCCGCCGCGTGGGCGCGCCTCGCGGACGGATGCGGCCGCAGGCCCCGGCGACGGGCGGTTCCGGGCCGCCGACGCCCAGCGTGCAATTTACCCATTGTGGGTAGTGGGCGGGGCGCGGACAGCCTCGGGGTGAGCGGCCGGCCCGGCGAGATGCGACTTTTGCGAAAATCGAATGGCGCAACTCAATCCGTAGACGTAGTTGCGAGTCGCGGCCTCGGCGGACCAAGTCTCTGGGCCGCGAGGGCCGCCGGCACGGGCGGACGCCGGCTTGAAGGCGTCCGCCGCGCTCGCCGGCTTCAGTGCCTGGCCGACTTGCCGAGCTTGTCCATCAATTCGGACTTGCGGGCCGCCATGCGGGCGCCGAGGGCGCGCAGATCCATGTCGGTCTTCCTGAGCGCGGGGAACATCTCGCCCTCTTCCTCGCCGACGTGGTGCTCGATCTGTTCGGACAGCACCTTGACCTTGGCGTCATAGAGGTCGTCGTCGGGGTCCATGCCCTCGATCTCGGCCATCAGGTCCTTGGCCGCCGCGTGCTCGACGACGGCCTCGTCGATCATGTCTTCGTCCTTGGCCTTCAGCGCCTGGCGCGCCGCCGGATAGAACAGCTCCTCCTCGATCTGGGTATGGACCTTCAGGGCGAGCAGGATCTCGCCGACGAGTTCGGCCTTGCGCTTGTCGGCGCGGGCTTTCTCGAACGTCTCGAACAGGCGCTCGACCTCGCGATGGTCGTTGGTGAGCAGGGCGATGGCGTCCTGGTCCCCCTTGCTGGCGGCTTCGGTGCGGCCGGTCTTGCCGGTTTCGGTGGTGGGCATGGGTCAGCTCCCCTTCGGTTTTGAGCGTCATGGTCCGAACCCCTTCGCCCGCCGGAGGTTCCGCATGCGCACTTGACCGGCGCCCTCCGGGCCGGTGCTAAGGGGGCGATGAAGGCGCTGTCCAACCTGTCCGTTGTCGTCGCCGGCGCCGGCGCGCTCGGCGCCTGCGCGGCCCTGGCGATCGCCGAGGCGGGCGCGCGCGTGACGCTGGCGGATCCCTCGCCGGACCGATCCGCGTCGGCCGTCGCCGCAGGCATGCTGGCGCCCGGCTTCGAGACCCTGCTCGATCCGCCGGCGGCGGGGCGCCCGGATCTGCTCGAACACGGTCGCCGTATATGGGACAGCCTCGCGGAGCGGATCGGCCTCGATCTCGACCGCCGCGGCGCCCTGGGCGTGGCCCCGGCGGAGGACCTGGACCGCTGGCAGGCGGCCGCCGCGGCGGTGGACTTCCCGAACCGCCGTCTGGCGCGGCGAGAGGCCGAGGCTCTCATCCCAGGGCTTCGGGCGGGCGACGGCGGGCTC
>DASZQQ010000189.1:0-2348 GCA_035549595.1 Caulobacteraceae bacterium | reverse complement strand
GGACCGGCCGCGACGCGGCCAGGGTGGGGAAGCGTGACGCTGCAGTCACGCTAACCGGTTGGCGCGTCGCCCACCTCAGACTCCCCCACCCTGCGAAGCTTCGCTTCGCTGTCCCTCCCCACGAAGGGGAGGGAGGAGCGGCGCTTCCACGGACACGGCTCGATGTGACAAGCTGCGCCGCACCGGGAGGGACTTGCATGGCCGACACGCTGACGCTGGACGACTTTACGCGGTTCGAGTTCACCGATCCCAAGGGGCGCTGGACGCGGCCGGTCTGGCGGCGGGGGACGGGGCCGGCGGTGATCGTGATCCACGAGATGCCGGGCCTGCATCCGCTGGTGCTGCGCTTCGCCGGCCGGGTGGCCGACGCGGGCATGACCGTGTTCTGCCCGAGCCTGTTCGGAGAGCCGGGGCGCGAGGTGACGGCGGGCTATGCGCTGGGTACGATGCTGAAGACGATCTGCGTGCGGCGCGAGTTCAACGTCTGGGCCACCGACCGCTCGAGCCCGATCGTCGACTGGCTGCGGGCGCTCGCCTCGCACGTCCACGCCGAGTGCGGCGGCAAGGGCGTCGGCGCCGTCGGCATGTGCTTCACCGGCGGCTTCGCCCTGGCGATGATGACCGAGATCTCGGTGGTGGCGCCGGTGCTGTCGCAGCCGTCGCTGCCGCTGCCGGCCGGACCCGGCGCCAAGCGCCGCGCGGCGGCGATCGACGCCTCCCCGGCCGAGATCGCCTGCATGAAGGGCCGCTTCGCCGAGGAGGGGCTGACGGTGCTGGGCCTGCGCTTCCACGGCGACAACTTCACGCCCGACGCGCGCTTCGAGTTCCTGAAGAAGGAGCTGGGCGAGGCCTTCGAGGCGATCGAGATCGACGCCAAGGACGCGCGCCAGGACCCGCGCATGGCGCCGCACTCGGTGCTGACCATCCACCTGAACGACGACGACCCCGACGGGCCGACCAAGAAGGCCGAGCAGCGCGTGATCGCCTTCTTCAAGGAGCGCACGGGCGCTTGAGAGGGCCTGAAACGATGTGGACACACCTGCGCCACAGCTTGCCGTCAGACAGGTGGCCGTCATGATCCCGCGCCCCATCGCCATCGCCCTCCTGGGGGCCCTGGTCCTCGCCGGCTGCGCGACGACGCAGAAGCTGTCGGCCGGCCCGGACGTGCACGCCCTCCTGGTGGCGATCCGCGACGGCGACCAGGCCACCTTCGACGCCCACGTCGACCGCCGCGCGCTGGAGGCGCAGCTGCAGTCGCGGCTGGTGCGGCGCCTCGCCGGCGCCGACGTCTCCGACGAGTGGAAGGCGCTGGGCGTGGTCCTGGCCGGACCGGCCTCGCGGGTCGCCGGCGGGCTCCTGCTGCAGCCCGAGGTGTTCCGCACCGTGGCCGAGTACTACGGCTACACGCGCGGCACGCCGATCCCCAACTCGCTGATGATCGCCGGGGCGCTGAAGGCCCTGCCGGACGGCCGCGTCTGCGCCACGCGCCATCGCCACGGCGACTGCCTCTTGACCTTCGCCGACGAAGACGGCGTCTGGCGCCTCGTCAGCTTCGACGGCGAGGCCGACATGCTCAGGAAGATCCCGTGAGAGTTCAGCGTCCGGCCCCGGCGGGGCTGGCAGTCCTTCTGGCCGGTGTCCTGGCGGCGGGCGCCGCCGAGGCCAAGGTGCGGATGTTCGCCTACGATCCGGCGAACGACGAGACTCGCCACGTGGCCGGGCCTTTGACGTTCGAGTTCCGCCAGAAGCTGGTGTTCAACACCATCCTGGCGATCCGCGCGACCGAGGCCAAGGCGACGGCGAACCTGAAGCCGGTGGACGAGAGCACGCTCGGCAAGGGCGGCCTCGACCCTCTGATCGGCGCCAACGCGCCCGAGCGCGACCTCTATGAGATCGAGCCCGGCGACGAGGGCGACGCCATGGTCGCCGCCTTCTGCCCCGGCTCGAAGAAGGGCTGGGCCTCGTTCGGCCGCCTGCGGGCGAACCGCGACCTCAGGGTCCGGATCCTGGGCGACAAGCCCGGCGGCGGCGTTCGCCTGTGCCACACCCTGGACTTCATCTACCACGGCGAATGGAAGGCCTACGAGCCGACCACCGTGAACCCTCGCGAAGTCAAGGTCCCCCACTTCCCGTACGGGGGGTGAGGAGGCGCCGGTTCGGTAGAACCGGCATGGAATCGCCGGAGGCGATTCCGCCGACTAACGCCCGTAGCGCAAGCGAAGGGCCGGGCTGAGGCGGCGCCGCCGTTTGGGAGCGGTCTGAAGCGATCGCGGTTGTCTTCGGCGGCTCTATTTCACCACGAAGGACACAAAGGACACGAAGACCACGAAGGGGCTGGCGCTTCCGGC